>NZ_JANPLK010000029.1 GCF_031426495.1 Gemmatimonas sp.
GTGGGCGCCGCGGCCGCAGATAACCGCATATTTTTCTGGGCGGCCTCTGCGCCCTCTGCCTCTCTGCGTGATCGTTTCCAAGGGTGTGAGCGGTTCGCGCTTCACTCTCGGAATTGGACTAGATTTCCCGCCATGAAGATCCTGCTCCTCGGCTCGGGCGGCCGTGAACACGCACTCGCTGACGCACTCGCGCGCGAGAATACCACCATCGATCTCGTGGCCGGTCCGGGGAATCCTGGGCTCGCTCAGTTGGCTCGTGTGGTCTCGGTGAATGCCTCCGACCCGATCGAGGTGGCGGAACTGGCCGAGCGCGAGCAGGTGAAGTTGGTGGTCGTCGGACCCGAGGCGCCGTTGGCGATCGGGCTGGTGGATCATCTGCAGCATATCGGCGTGCCCGTGTTCGGGCCCACGATGGGAGCGGCCAAGGTGGAGACGTCGAAGGCCGACACCAAGGCGTTGATGATGGACGCTGGCATTCCGACGGCGCGCGCCGAGACGCACAAGAAGTCGGTGGATGCGAAAGAGGCGGTGCGTGCCCGCTTCGGCGTGCCAGTGGTCATCAAGGCCAGCGGACTCGCCGCCGGAAAAGGCGTGATCATCTGTCACACGCTGAAGGAGGCCGACGCCGCCATCGAGCGCGTGCTCGAAGACAAAGCGTTCGGCGAGGCCGGTAGCGAGTGTTTGGTGGAAGCGTTCATGACCGGTGAAGAGTTGTCGCTGTTCGCGGTGACCGACGGCGTCAACGTGATGCCGATGATTGGCGCGCAAGATCACAAGCGCTTGCTCGACGGCGACGAAGGCCCGAACACGGGTGGCATGGGGGCGTACACGCCCGTGTCGTTCTCCACGCCCGGGCTCGTGGACGATGTCACCGAGCGGATCTTCCTGCCCACATTGCACGCCCTGCGCAAGCGCGGCACGCCGTTCACCGGGCTGCTCTACGCGGGATTGATGCTCACGGAAGAAGGCCCCAAGGTCGTGGAGTTCAATTGTCGGTTCGGCGATCCGGAAACGCAGGCGATCTTGCCGATGCTGACCAGCAGCCTGCTCGATCCGATGTTGACCGTGGCCCATGGTGGCCGCATCGGTAGCCTGTCGCCGTTTACGTGGCGTGACGGCGCCTCGGTCACCACGGTCGTCGCGTCGCAGGGCTATCCGGATGCACCGATCACCGGTCAGCACATCACGCTGCCGTCGTTCAGCGACGACTTGCGCGTGTATCACGCCGGCACGTCGCTCGCGGCCGATGGATCGCTGCGCACCAGTGGTGGGCGCGTGTTCGCCGTGACGGCGATGGCCGACACCTTCGCCGATGCCCAGGACGCGAGCCGCGACGCGGCGTCGCGCATCGAGTTCGAAGGTGCGATCTATCGCGGCGACATCGGCTGGCGGGAAGCGGCGCGACTTGCCTGAGCTTCCCGAAACGGAGACCATTGCGCGCGATCTCGACGCGATGGTGTGTGGCGCCACCATCGTCGGGGTCGACGTGCTCAAAGCCGACGTGCTTCGCGAGGCCGATGCGGCGGGCTTTGCCGAGACGCTGTCGGGACTCACTATTGCCCACGTGTGGCGCCGGGCGAAACTGATCGTGCTGGACATGCGGCCTCGCTCGACGGCCGCGGACGTCGCCGAGCCGCCGTGGCGAGTCGTGGTGCAGCCGCGCTTCACCGGCGGCATGGTGGTCGATGATGGCTCGCTGTCGGAGGCCGACCGGGCGTACGTGGCCGTCACGCTGCGCCTGCACGATGGCCGCGCCCTGCACTACCGCGATGTACGGCGGTTGGGCACGGTGGCGCTGATGTCACCCGAACGTTTCACGAAGTATTCGAGCGCATTAGGTGCCGAACCTCTTGACCCGGAGCTTGGCGACGCCGAGTTTTCGGGACTTGTTCGGGAGTCGCGCCAAGCCATCAAAGTGTTCCTGATGGACCAGAAGCGACTCGCCGGCGTCGGCAACATCTACGCGAACGAGGCTCTGTGGCTGGCCGGGATCGATCCGTCGCGCGAAGCGCGCACTCTCTCCGAGCAGGAACGCGCTGCGCTGCGGTCGCAGCTCTGTGCCGTGTTGACCGCCTCCATCGCGGCCCGCGGTACGAGCTTCCGCGACTACCGGGACGCGCGCGGTGAACGGGGATCTTTCGTCGAGCAGTTGGCAGCCTACGGTCGCGCCGGCGAGCCCTGTCTCGCCTGCGGCCGCCGTCTGGTCGGCACGCACGCGATCGACGGGCGCAGCACCGTCTTCTGCTCGCACTGCCAACGGTAGGCTCGGCGGTACACGGCGCGGCAAGTCGCGCCCCAAGTTGGCCACTCAACTCGACCTGTCGGTCGGCTCACCCGACGCCGACGTGCAGCGACTGCGAGCCCAGGTGCGCGAGCAGATGCGCAACGAGCCGGGCGTCTATCTCATGCGCGGCGTACACGGCGAAGTGCTCTATGTGGGCAAGAGTACGCAGGTCCGCACGCGACTGTTGTCGTACTTCCGACTACCTTGGCCCGAACACCGTCTCGCGCAGCTGCTGCGCGAGACGTCGCGCATCGAGTGGGAGCCGATGCCGAGTGAGTTCGCGGCGCTGCTGCGCGAAGTGCGACTCATTCGTGCGCACCTCCCAAAGTACAACATCAAGGCCGCGCGCCCGCTCGATAAATGGTGGGTAATCACCGTCGCCGGCGGCCCGGCACCGCGGCTACGCCTTCAGCGCGCGAGTGCGGCCGCCCGCGCCAAGCAGGCCGCACAGGTTATCGGTCCGTTCGCGTCACGTCGTCCGCTGGTGGAAGCGCTGCGGGTGCTCAACGACGCGCTGGGCCTGCGTGACTGCACCGACCGCGTGCCGATGGTACTGCATGACGCGGTCGACCTGTTCGACGAGGTGGTGCACCCGTCGCTCACGCGC
The DNA here is from genome assembly GCF_031426495.1 of Gemmatimonas sp. Lineage (NCBI taxonomy): Bacteria > Pseudomonadati > Gemmatimonadota > Gemmatimonadia > Gemmatimonadales > Gemmatimonadaceae > Gemmatimonas > Gemmatimonas sp. The sequence continues at coordinate 2,892 of NZ_JANPLK010000029.1, forward strand.
ACGCCCGGCTGCCATCGCTACGAAACGCGACGCTGTCTCGGGCCGTGCGTTGGGGCGACCACGGAGTACGCCTACCGCGCACAACTCTCTCGCGCGCGGGCCGTGCTGGAAGGTCGCGACGATTCGCCGCATCAGCAGCTCGTACGCGAGATGTCGGCCGCCAGCGCCGCGCTGAGCTACGAGCGTGCCGGCTGGCTGCGCGACCGGCTTACGGCGCTGCAGGAGCTCGATGCGCAGTTGGCGCGCGTGCGCGAGGCGATCACGAAGCCGAGCTTCGTGTACGCGATGCCGGGTCGCGATGGTGACGACCGATTGTATCTCGTGCGACACGGTCGCGTGGTGGCCGAGGCGCGCTGCCGCGAGCCGGAATCCGTGACGGCGCTCCAGGCGCTCGAGCAACGCGGCGTGCAGGCCCCCACCGGCGCCGTGGTCGACCAACTCGATGAGCTACTGATGATCGAGTCGTGGTTCCGCACCAGGCCGAACGACGCGGCGCTCACGGCCGACACCGTGGTGGGAGCATTGGAGACGTTGGTGCGAGATCGCCGCGACTCCGACTCACTCAGGTGAGTCCGTCCACCTACTCCATGCCGTCATCTTCAACCACGACCTCTTCCGGAATCCCCAGCGGAATCAATTCCACGTCCGCCTTCCCGTTCAGGATGTAGAGCTTCGCCACGCTGGGCTGCAGCTTGAAACGCCGGGGACCCGCCGCGCCAGGATTCACGACAATGCGCTTCGCGGCCTTGGTGACCAGCTGCACGTGCGTATGTCCGTACACGATCACATCGGCGTTCATGTACGCACTCACCAGTCGCGGCGGGTTCACACTGCCGATTTCGTGTCCGTGTGTGACCACGATGCGCACGCCATCGATCGTTTCCTCGATGCGTTCCACCAGATCCGGTCGCCCAGGGGCGTCGGTGTTGCCCCACACCGCCTGAATCGGCGCGATGGTAGCGAGCTCGATCAGCACTTCCGGCGGCCCCACGTCACCCGCGTGAAAAATGCGAGATACGCCGTCAAGCGCCGCGAACACCTCGGGGCGCACCAGTCCGTGCGTATCGGAAATCAGGCCGATGATCGTGGCTTCCTTCATGGGTTCGTCTGGTCCTGTGCGAGGTGGTCGCGTCGGCGCCGGAGTTCGGCGAGCGCGCCCTGCCCATCGGGCGTGTCGGGAAAGCGATCGGCCATGCGCCGGAGTTCCACGATGGCGCGTCCGGGATCGGCCAACACCCCAAGATACAGGTCCAGGAGTCGATGTGTGGCAAAGAGCTCGTCGGATCGGCTGACATCGGTCACTTGGCGGAGACGATGCAACAGGTCGCGCGCACGCGCGGGTTCGCCGCCGGCCCGCATGTGCATCTCGGCCTCCGCTCGCAGCAGCGCGGCCATCTCCCCGTGTTTGGCCCGGAGGGCCTCGAAGGCCCTCGACGCCGCCTCAAAATCGCCTCGTGACGCCAGTGACTCTGCGTGGGAGAACACGGCCGTGCTGCGCCCTCGACCACCCGGCTCCAAGAGCCCGCGCACCACGCCCTCGGAGAGAACCGCGGTTCCCTTCACGCCGGCCAGAATCACGAGAGCGGCAAAGCACCCTCCGACCATGGCCAGAATGAACCGCAGAGGCACGGGAACACCGTAGAGCTTCAGCAGCATCTCGGCGGCAATGACCATCAGCGCCGTGACCAGCGTACCGATCACGCTGCGATTCAGCCGCGCTCGTTTGCGTTGGCGCTCAACCGCCTGTTCATGCAGCGCCGGATCGAAGGTCATTCGTGCTCGATCTCTCCGCCCCAGCGCTTACCCAGCGTGTGCTCCACGTCGAGATGATCGAGCACCCGCGCCACGATGAAATCCACCAGATCGTCGATGCGGGCCGGCTTGTGATAAAAGCCTGGCGCCGCCGGAATTACGGTGGCCCCGGCCCGCGTGACCTGCGTGAGATTCTCGAGGTGAATGAGCGACAGCGGCGTTTCCCGTGGAACCAAAATCAGCCTACGCCGCTCTTTCAGCGCCACGTCGGCCGCCCGCTCAACCAGTGAGCGCGACGTGCCGTGAGCGATCGCACTCACCGTGCCCATGCTGCACGGACACACCACCATGCCACTCGAACGCGCCGAACCCGATGCCGGCGCGGCCCCGCGGTCGTTGTCATCGAATACCGTGACGCAGGCGTCGAAGGCGTCCGCCCCGACGTGCGCCCGCAAGCTGTGCAGGTCGGGGATATCGCTTTCCGTGGCGAGCAGGCGAAATCCATGGCTCGACACGATCAACCAGGTGGGCACCTGCAACGTGACCAACTCTTGCAACAGTCGCACCGCGTACGGTGCCCCCGAGGCGCCCGTAATCGCCAACACCACCGGATGTCGAGCAGCTCCCTGCATCATGCGCCGGATCCGGAAGCGAGGAAACGAGCCGCCGCAAACGCCGTGAGAAAGCCCAGCGAGATGATACCGTTCATCGTGAAGAAGGCCGCGTCGAGCTTGGTGAGATCATCGGCCTTCACCATGCGATGTTCCCACACCAGCATTGCCGCCACAAAGGCCACGCCGCCCCACAACACCATCTGCACCGCCGGCACGCCGATGCCCAGCGGATGCGTGGAGACCACGACCGCCAGACAGCTCACCGCGATCACGTGCAGTGTACGCGAAAAGAGAATGGCGTTCGGCACACCGATGGCCGAAGGCATGCTGTGCAACCCGTTGGTGCGATCGAACTCGGCGTCCTGCAGCGCATACAGCATGTCGAAGCCGCCACTCCAGCACACGATGGCCAACGCGAGCACGCACAAGAACCACCACGGGTCGCTCCACGCACCGGTCACCGCCAAATAGCCGCCAACCGGCGCCATCGACAATCCAAGGCCAAGCCACAGGTGCGAGTACCGCGTGAAACGCTTGGTATAGCTGTAGCCGAGCACCCACAGCAACGCGACGGGTGACAGCGCGAGGCACAACGGATTCAACTGCCACGCCGCAATCACGAACACCGCACTGGCGACAGCCACTGCCCCTTTGGCCTGCGCCAACGACAGCGTGCCGGCCGGCAACTCGCGCTTGGCCGTGCGCGGATTGATCGCATCGACATCGCGATCGACGATGCGGTTGAACCCCATTCCGGCAAAGCGCGCCGCCGTGAAGGCCAGCAATACCCAACCCACCATCGCCACCGTGACCGGTGCCACCACGCTTGCGCACAACACTCCGACCAACGCAAACGGCATCGCGAAGACCGTGTGCGGCAGCTTCACGAAGTTGGCCAGGCGCACCAGCAGCGACTCGCCGGTCATGAGTTGACCGTCGCGGGCACCCTTCGGCGGCACGACGCTGCTCACGGCTTTGCCATCGGCGGCAGCCCGAGCTTCGACCACTTCGCATCGACTGCCCGCTGGGTCTCGGCGTCCATGGTGATCACCTTGGGCCACGCGCGGGTGAAGCCTTCTTCCGGCCACTTCCGCGTGGCGTCGATCCCCATCTTGCTGCCGTACGTGAACGCACGGCTGGCGTGATCGAGCACATCCACCGGCCCCATGGTGAAGCGCACGTCGCGCTGCGGGTCCATGTTGTTCAGCGCTACCCACCACGCCTCCACCGGGTTGCGCACGTTTACTTCCTTGTCCACCACCACCAGCACTTTCGCCAGCGACATCAGTCCCTGTCCCCACAAGGCGTGCATCACCTTGTCCGCGTGCCCGGGATACTTTTTGTCGATGCTCACGAACACGAGGTTGTGAAAGCCACCCTCGGCAGGCATGTGGTAATCCACAATCTCCGGCGTGGTGAGCTTGAGCAGCGGCAGGAAGATGCGCTCGGTGGCGTGGCCGAGATAGAAATCTTCCATTGGAGGACGTCCCACGATCGTCGTGGAGTACACCGCGTGCTTGCGCATGGTGACCGCCGTGACGTGCACTTGGGGATACAAATCGGCTTCGGAGTAGAAGCCGGTGTGATCGCCGAACGGCCCTTCAACCACCAGTGCTTCTGCGGGATCGATATAGCCCTCGATCACGAACTCGGCGTCGGCCGGCACTTCGAGATCACACGACACGGCCTTCGTGAGCTTCACGGGATCGCGCCGCAGAAATCCGGCGAAGAGAAACTCGTCGATGTTGGGCGGCAGCGGCGCGCTCGCCGAGAACATGCTGGCCGGGTCGGCACCGACGACGATGCACACTGGCATCTTCTCGCCACGCTCGGCCATCTGTCGCATATGCTCAGCGCCCGTCTTGTGACGCTGCCAGTGCATTGCCACCGACTTTTTATCGAGCTGCTGCACGCGGTACATACCGACGTTGCGAATGCCACGAACCGGATCCTTGCTGATCACCGCCGTCATGGTGATGAACGGCCCGCCGTCTTCGGGCCAGCAATGCAGGACGGGGATCCTGTCGAGATCGATCTCGTCGCCCTGCCATACGATCTCCTGACACGACGGCGTGCCGCTCTTGGTGCGCGGCGGGAACTTCGACACCTCGAGTAGGCGAGGCAACAATGAGAGCTTGCCGAGGAAGCCGTCAGGCACCTTGAGATCCATCAGCGCCGTGATGCGATCGCCGATGGCGTCGAGGTCGTTTACGCCGAGCGCCAGGGCCATTCGGCGCATGGAGCCGAACAAGTTGATGGCCACCGGATACTGCGAACGCGTACCGTCGCGGAGAATCGGATGCTCGAACAGCAGCGCCTTGCCGCCGCCGGGCATCTTGGAGACACGGTCGGCAATCTCGGTGATCTCGAGATGCACTTTCACCGGCTCGGTGACGCGGTGCAGTTCGCCGGCCCGATCGATGGCGGTAATGAAATCGGAAAGCGTATCGAGAGACATCAGAGACCAACCGGGCGGTACGTCATGGCGTTCCTAAGTGCGTTGCTCACGCGGTCCCCACGTGAATCGCGGCGATGCCGAAGGTGAGGCGTTCCCACGTGACCGTGGTGAAACCCGCGCGGCGCATGTGGCCGGCGAGCGCTTCTTCGGTGGGGAAATGCGAGACGGACATGGGCAGATACGTGTACGCGCTGCCGTGGCCGCTCACGAGACGCCCCACCAGCGGCAGCACGTGATGGAAGTACAGGTGATAAAACGTGCGCACGATCGCCAGCGGCGGCGTGGAGAACTCGAGAATCACGAAGCGGGTGCCAGGTTTGAGCACGCGATGCACTTCGCGCAGGCCGGCGTCGAGGTCGGCCACGTTCCGAATGCCGAAGGCCACGATCGCCCCGTCGAGGGACGTCGTGGCGAACGGCAGTGCCAGCGCGTCGGCGCCGACTGGGGCGAGTACCTCACGCGAGGCCTTGCCGTTGCCATGTCGCAGCATCGGCACGGCGAAATCGGCACCGGCTACGAATCCGGAGAATCCCGGCTGCCTGACCAGCGCGGCGCCCACGTCGAGGGTACCGGCGCACAGGTCGAGGTAGCTCCCCGCCGGTCGCTGGGTCCACTGCAGGGCGCGCAGGGCTTTGCGCCGCCACGCTTTGTCGATGTTCATCGACAGCACGTGATTGAGCAGGTCATAGCGCGGCGCGATGTCGGAAAACATCTGCTGCACGTACTCGCGCTTCCCTTCCCCACGGGCGGCCTGTTCGGCCCGGCCGGTGGATTCAGCGCGTTCGGTGGCCTCGTTCGGAGGCGGGACGACTGGCATTGGCGAAACATCGACAGGCGGGGGAGTGCGAGCAAGCGCACGCCCATGCTAGGTTATGCGATCCGATGCAGACTCTCGACGAGCTGGGAACTCTCCCCGATGCCGATGTCGTTCGCCTGGCGCAGCAAGGCCGTGAGCTTGCGTTCCGCGAGCTGGTGCGCCGCTACGAACGGCCGGTGTTTTCGCTCGTCTTCCGCATGGTCAGAGACCGGGAGACGGCTGAGGACCTCGCGCAGGATGCCTTCGTCAAAGTCCTGAACCACATCGACAAGTACAGTCCCGAGTTCAAATTCTCGAGCTGGCTGTTCAAGATCGCGAACAATGTGGCCATCGATCATCTCCGCCGGCGCCGGCTGGACACGATCAGCATGGACGGCTCCCCGCACGCCTCCTCGGCCAGCGAGGTCGAGGCCACGACCCTCAATCTCGAGAGCGAACAGGAGAGCGCCCTCGACGAGCTGGAGGCGAAGGAGCTGGGTTCGGCCATTGAGCAGGCCATCGCCAAGCTGCGCCCCGAGTATCGGGCGTGCATCATGCTGCGTCATGTGGAAGGCCGCTCCTACGAAGAGATCGCCGCCACGCTCGACCTGCCCTTGGGTACGGTGAAGACCTACATCCACCGGGCCCGACACGAGCTGCGGAAGGCGCTCGAGGGGCTGCGGGACTGAGACAACACGCTGGACCGATTCATGAAGCGATCTTCGTCAAGATCACTCAAACCCTGTGAAACCTGACGACGGGCAGGCGCGTAGTTTCCCGTGGAGGCATCAATGCACGACAGACACCTGAGATCAGACGAAATCGAGCTCCTGCTGGACGGGGAGGAAGGGTTTGGCGTCGCTCCTTTGAGAGCGCACGTCAAATCGTGTATTTCGTGCCGTCAGGAACTGGAGAGCGCCCAGGAGCTCATGGTCGCGCTCGATGCCCTTCCCGACTTTGCCCCCTCCGTGAACTTCTCGGATCGGGTCATGTCGCAGGTGCAGGTGTTCGAGCCGTGGCATGCCGCGGCCAGTCGCACTGTGGAGCAGTTCGTCCCGGCTACCCGGCCAGCGCGTATTGCCGCGGGATTCGGCGCCGCGATCACCGCTGGTCTGGCGACCGCCGGTGCCACGTGGGTCGTGGCGCGCGCCGACATGGCGTTCATCCTCACGCAGCTCGGCGCCGAAGGCGTGCGCGACCAGATCGTGGCCGCCTCCAACGACGTGGCGTCCACCGTGCTCGGTCAGCCTGGAATCGCCGCCATGCAGAGCGGGTCGCCGGAAATGGCGGCCATCGCGGTGGGCGGCTTTGTGGCGATCGTGGGGATGGGGGTCGTCGGGCTTCGTGCCCTCGCCACCGCCTCGCGTCGCGCCCGTTGAGGTCGTGACATGTTGACGGCGACCACCAACCTGCTCGCGGTCGCCGGTGTGTTCGGCATTGGCCTGATCATCGGCCTCGTGGTGCTCATGACCGCCGAAGAAGCACTCACCGCCGTCGCCAAGACCGCTGCCCGCGATATTTCCGGCAGCTTCTGGGTCGGCCTGCTCTGGCAGTTGCTGGCGGTGCCCCTGCTGGTGGTGCTGCTTGTCGCATGCGCCATCACGATTCTCGGCATTCTGGTTATCCCCATCGCTGCGCTGGCGTGGGCGCTCGCCTACGCTGGTGCGTTCACGCTTGGCATTCTCGCCGTCGCGTTGGTGATCGGTCGTGCTCTGGCCGGACGTGGTGCCAACAGCAGCGAGCGCGGTGCGGCCTTGCGTGGCTTGGCCGTGGGGTTAGCCACGCTCAGTCTGATATGGTTCGGCGCGGCCATCGCAGCCAAGGTGCCAATAGCCGGCGCCATCGCGCGGCTCATTGCCGTGGCGTTCACCTGGGCCGTGGCCACGGTGGGACTAGGCGCCGTAGTAAAATCCCGCATGGGCGTGGCGCAGCTCTCGATGCGGTTCGGAGCGTCGCGCTTCGGCATGTCGGGCTTCACCTCGCGTTGGGGCGCGGCCTCGACCACCACGACCACCGAAGTGGCTGCGCCGGGCTGGCAGACGCCGACGCCTGTGCAGGGCGTCGTGGCCGCTCGACGACCAGTGAACACGGACAGCGGCACGGGGAACGGCGCCGAGTTGTAGCTCGGCGGCCGTGCAATTTCAGCGCAGCGGGTTTTCGTAGCGCAGCCCGCGAAAGCGCGCGAAGTCACCATCGGCGCTGTGCAGCGTGGCACCACGTTCGATGCAGAGGGCGGCGAGATGCGCGTCGGTGGTGAGATTGCCGCCGCGGCCGGCTTCGCGCAGCAAGGCGCGCAGAATGGACCAATGCCCGGGTCCGGGCTCAACCACGCTCACGATGCGCTGCTGAAGCCACAGGTCCACCAATTCCGTGGCGCGATCGAGTCTCGCGGGTGACGAGACCACGCGCGGATTCGTACTCACGCGAATGAATCCGGTGAGCACGGTCCAAGAGAATCCGACCGGCTCGTCACCCGTGAGCAGCTTGTCGAGCCACGCTCGAGCCGTCGCATGCTGTTCGCTTTCAGCATGAACGGCGTACACCAGCAGGTTGACGTCGGGAACGATCACGCGTTATCGGCCTTCGGCCATCTTGCGAATGATCTCTTCGTCCTCGAGGTCGTCCGCGATCCATCGGGCTTTGACCAGATCGATGCCTTCCCGCACCTGCCCCATCGAATAGGACGGCGTGCAATACGGCACTTGTGCTTGCGGCGGCATCTCGAGCCCCCGCAGAATCACGCGATGCAGCAGCGCCTTGAACGGCACGCCTTCGCGGTGGGCCGTGTCACGCAGGCGCTGCAGGAGCGCTTCGTCGAGATCGATAGTGGTGCGCATATATGATGCTAACGCATCACTTAGATGATGTCAACGCATCACCGGCGCCAGCTCCACGGCCTGACCGCGCGACAGCCGCAGCCGTGCGGCCGCGTGCCCGTCGCGCACGGCGATCTCCACGAAGCCGCTCGATCCCACCAGCGCTACCAGTTCGCCGGGCGCTGCCTCACCATACGTGCGCACCACGCGCACCTGGTGGCCGCCCACCTGCACGGCCGCGCCGTCGCGGGCGGCCAGGTTGGTGATCGCGTTGCCGAAGCGATCGATGGTGAGGATCTCGCCGTGTAAGGCGCCGTCATGGGCGCGGCGTGGCTGCGGCGTGCGCAGTCGCACGGGCTGCGTGAACGGCTCGCCGATCATGTCGAGCGACATGCCGCGGGCCAACTGCGCAGCAGCGGGCGCGAACACATCACGCGCGTGGAAAGTGGGCGACGCCTGCGCATCGATCGCGAGCGACACCACGCGTGCATCGAGCGCGAACAGCGCCGGCGACAACACGCCGTTATCGGGCCCCACGAGATAGCGCCCTTCGCTGCACACGGCGATCGCCTCGCGCGACGTGCCGACACCGGGATCGACCACCACGAGATGCACGGTGCCCACCGGAAAGCGACGCCAGTAGCGCGCGACCGTGAGACGGGCGAACGCCACATCCTGCGCCGGCACATCATGCGTGAGATCGAGCAACGGAATGCCGGGCGCCAGCGTGGTGAAGACGCCCTTCATTTCGGCGACGTACCCGTCGGCGGTGCCGAAGTCGGTGAGCAGCGTGATGGCGGGAGCGATCATGTCGTAACGTGCGTCAGACCCGCACGCGCCGCCACCGTCCACTGCCCCACAGCGCCGCCATCAAGAGGCCGCGCGCCGCAGCGGTGAGCGCCAGCGTCCACCACAGTCCGCTGGTGCCCCACTGCGCGGCCGCCCACGCGCCGATCGGCAATCGCGATAGCGTGATCGTGCTGGAGCCAATCATCGGCCACAACGTCCACCCTGCCCCACCCATCGCACTTTCCAGCACCACCTCGGCGCCCAGAAACAGCTGCGAGAACGCGGCAATGCGCAGGTAACGCGCTGCCTCGGCAATCACCGCCGGATCGGTGGAGAAGATGGCCGCAAAGTTCTCAGCAAAGAAGAACGACGCGCCTGCCATAACCGCGCCGACGATGCTTACGATGCCGGTGGCAGTCCACCCCGCGCGTTCGGCCCGATCAGGATCGTCCGCGCCCATGCTTTGCCCAACGATTGCCGCCACTGCTGCGCCCATGCCGACCGACACGACGTACACCACGCTCTCGATGCGAAAGCCGAGGCCAAGTGCCGCCAAGGCCGGTGTACCGAACTGCGTGGTGATGCGTGTGAGCAGCACGTAGATCGCGCTGAACGCCACGCCCGTGAGCGCGGCCGGTGCGCCAACACGCGCAATACTCGCGATCACATCCCAGCGCGGCTTCGCCCAACGCAGCATGCTACGACGCTGCAAGATGATCACGCCGGCAATGCAGCCGAGTCCACGCGGTACGAGCGTGGCGAGTGCGGCGCCGCGAACGCCGAAAGCGGGCACGGGCCCCAATCCACGAATGAGGATCGGGTCGAGCACGAGCCCCAGCACCGTCGTCACCGCCAGGATATACAGCGGCGTACGCGTGTCGCCTTTCGCACGGAACGCGGCGTCGATGGCGAAGAAGCCGAAGATGAGCGGCATGCCGAGCAGATAGGTGCCGAGGTACTCGCGACCGATGGCACTGACACTGGCGCCAGTATTCATCACCGCGAAGAGCCAGTGCAACACGAATGGCGCGGCCAGCGCGATCGCGCCGCCCAGCAGCAGCGCAAGCAGGAACCCTTCACTGATCGTACGCGCTGCCTCCGACGGACGACGCTCGCCATGACGACGCGCGGCGATCGCATCGAGGCCGATGCTGACCATCTCACCGATGGAAATCACGAGCCAGATCCAGAAGATCGAACTCGTCGCGGCAGCGAGCGCATCGGGGCCGAGCGTACGTCCGATCCAGTACGTGTCCACGTTGTGAAACGTGGTCATGAGCAGATTCGCGACGACCGCCGGCAGCGCCACACGACGAATCGTGAGGGCTAACGGCTCCCCGACGAGTGCGCCGCGTGGCGCATCGACTTCAGCTGCCGTAGATACTGACAAGGCGCTCCACCACGCGCTGCGCGATCGCTTCGAGTTCCTTCGCCGCACGCGACGTCGGCTCGGCGTCGATTATCGGACGGCCGGTGTCCCCGCCTTCCTGAATGCGCGGATCGAGCGGCACCTGTCCGATCAACGGCAGGTTGGTTTCCGCAGCCAACCGCGCGCCGCCGCCGGTGCCGAACACGGCGATCGGCTTGCCCGTTTCGGGGTTCTCGAAGTACGACATGTTCTCCACGATGCCGAGTACTGGTACGGCGGTGCGCTCGAACATCTTAACGCCGCGCAGCGCGTCGCCCACCGACACCTGCTGCGGCGTGGTCACGATCACGGCGCCATGCACCTGCGTCGCCTGCACGAGCGAGAGCTGCGCGTCACCGGTGCCCGGTGGCATATCGACCAGGAAGTAGTCGAGCTGCCCCCACGCCACGTCCTTCAGGAACTGCGTGAGGATCTTCATCACGATCGGTCCGCGCCAGATGGCCGGCTGTTCTTTCTCGATCAGGAAGCCGATCGACATCACCTTGATGCCGTACGCTTCGAGCGGGATGATCTTCTCATCCACCACCGACGGCGCCGCATCCACGCCGAGCATGAGCGGCAGGTTGGGGCCGTAGATGTCGGCGTCCATGATGCCAACGCGCTTCCCCATCTTGGCGAGCGCCACGGCGAGATTCACGGCCACGGTGCTTTTGCCCACGCCGCCCTTGCCCGACGACACGGCAATGATGCGACCGAGCTGCGGATAGGCCACCGGCTCGGGGACCTTGGGCGGCGCCTTGGGGGCGGAATCCATGACGGGGAGGGCGCGTCCCATGCCGCCCGTGGCTGGTGCTTGCGGCTGGTTCATGGCTGGCGGTGCGGAGGTCGGCGCGCGGCGCGCCGGCGTGGGTTCGGCTTGCGCGGGGTCGCGCACATCAACGCGGACATCGGACACGCCTGTGAGCGCCTCGATGGCCTGGCGGACGTCGCGCACGAGAGTGGCGTCGTCGGCGGCGGCGAGCAGGAGCGTGAGGCGCACCTTACCGTCGACGGTGGTGGCGATATCCCGCACCATGTCGGCGGCCATGACATCGGCGCCGGTACGGGGGTTGCGGACCGCGGCGAGGGCGCCGGTGATCCGCTCCATGAGAGGCTGCATCGGAGAGTCGGGTTGTCGGGATAACTACATCCCGAAAAGTAGGCATCGCGGCGAGGGGCTCCAAGCGGGGATCTGACGTTCCCGACGACCAGCCGGCGGTGGAATGGCCATGCCGGCAACAATCGGGTGACAGCGCGCTGACGCCGAGGTGCTATGGTGGCTCCGTCGCGCGGATCCGGGCCGCGGCGACCGGTGCGACGCACTCCGCGGCGCGCCACTTCACGGATAGATCCCGAGGTTTGACATGATGATGACCATTCCCCGCGCCGCCTTCGGCGTGTTCGCGTTGCTGTTCACGGTGGCCACGGTCGATGTGTCGCGCGCGATGGCGCAGACGACGGTGACGCCGACGGCGTGTGGTGTCGGCGTGATCACCGCTTGCGGCACTGAATCAATTACGAAGTGCGAAACCACGTTCAGCTTCAATCTCAATGTGCTGCTGCAGAGCGGCGGACTTACCTGGTCGACCACCAACTGCACGAGTGCCGGCTATAAGACGTTGTACAAAGACGTGCGGAGCACGTCGACGGGAACAGAGTCCACGACCATCAACAGCTGCGGCGGCAGCACAGGCACCGGATTGACCGGCATGCGTGGTTCGGGCGACGAAGAGGAGACCATCGAGCTCTGCGAGTCCTAATGTCGCGAACCCCGAGCCTCTGGCATTGGGTGCTCGCGGGGTTGACACTATCGCTCGCCGGCGTCGGCTTTGACGCCGTGCGAGCGGTACCCTCGCGTCGGCTGAGCAGCGAGATGCGACCGTTTCTCCCCGCATCTCATACACGCTCCAACCAATCGACCGCTGTGCACGCTGCGGTCCTGCTTCAACTTGCAGACTGTTCCGGCAATCTCCGCATGCTGCATGTGCTGCATCGCGGTCCGTCGCGCGAGCGAATGCGGCTCGCGGTCATCTGGTACGTTGGACCGGCATCGGACTCGCTCGCTATCCGATCGCAGCTCCCGGCGTGGACCACGCTCGTTCCACTGCGGCCTGCCCCGCGCGGCGTCGTGCGTGAACTCGCCGAGCTCGGTCACCGCACGACACCCGCACTGATCGTGCTAGATCAGGAGGGGCGCGTGCGATTCACCACACAGAGCCCGCGATCATCACGCGAAGTGGCGGGTCTCCGCCGTATCGTCGAGGGGCTCACCTGGATCGAGGAGCTGTAAATGCGAACCGAACGACTGACCACGCTCGTTGTACTGCGCGCACGCACCGTGCTGAGCCTCACCGTGACACTGCTCAACGCCGTCGATGCGCTGGGTGCGCAAGGAAAACCAGGCGTGCGGCAGTTCCGCACAGACTCGTTCTTCATCCGCGAGTGGATTCGTGGCGGCGTCAAGGAACCGGACCTGCTCGTCGAGCCGCGCGAGATCGCCGTAACGCAGAGCGCCGTCGTCGTGCTCGACGCCGGTACGCGCGAGATCCACGTACTCGATCTAAGAGATGGATCGAAGCGCCTCGTGTTAAAGGCAACGGGTGAAGGTCCCGGCGAGTTTAAGCGTCCCATACACATCGCCACCACGACACAGCTTATCGGCGTGCTTGACCAGGCCACGAGTCGTATCACTGTGTACTCGGACTCCGGACGCTACCTGTGGACCACATCCGTTCCTGACGGTCCGAGCGTGGAGGCCATCTGTATGCTTCCACGAGGGCGATTGCGAGTTAAGTATCTCGGCGCCGTCGGGGCCTTGGCCACGATCGACAGTTCGGGGCGAATCCTGTCGCGGAGCTCACTGCCGGCAGCACCGGAGTTACAGAAGGCGCCCACCTTCGCGAACGCTGCGTACGTCGCCGACGGATGTGCTGACGGCGTGATGAGTATCGTCCCTAGCTTCGGCGCATTCTGGTATAGCATCGCGGAAAACGGCGCGACGAAGCGCTTCGCCTATGTCGAGGCAGGGCGCGACGCGGTGATCACGTTGAGGAAGCGAGCCGTCGATCGCAGCAGAACACTCAAGGCGGACCAGCTCATTCAAACGACCGAGGTCAACGCCATCGCGCGCGGCGCGATGCAGCGCGGTGACACGATCATTGTCGAGGCTGGGGCAACGAATCGTCTGCCCTACGAGCTGATCGACTACTATCGGGCCAAAGACGGCAAATATCTGTACTCTCGACACCTACCCTTCACGCCGTCGGCGCTCGCTATCACACCCGATGGACGACTGATTGCGACATTCATAGGGGACGAGACGTCTTCCATTGTCCAACTCTCGACCACCCCTCTTTCCCCACGCGAAATCGCCAAGCAAAAGCCGCGAAAATAGGACACGACCTTCTCAATCAATTCTCCCTCTACTCCGCCGCCGTGTCTCCGCCCGTCAGATATGCGCGCGCATCCGCCACCACCTGCTCCTGCACCTCCGCGAGATTCCCCGTCAGCAACGCCCCTGACGCCTTCGCGTGGCCACCGCCACCGTACCGACGCGCGAACTGCTGCACGTCCACCGAGCCGGTGCTCCGGAATGACACCTTCACCTTGCCGTGCCCGAGATCGCGGAAAAACATCGCCATCCGCGTACCCGTGATCGAGCGCGGGTGCTCCACGATACCGTCCAGCTCCTCGCTCGTGATGTCGAAGCGCTCCATCGCGCCGGCGGCCACCGAGATGTACGACAGACCGATCTCATGGTCGGCATGCAAGGTGGCGAGCGCCTCGCGCAGCAACTGCAAGCGACCCACGCTCACCTGCGCATAGATGCGCCGGTACATCTCTTCCGGGTTCACGCCGGCCGCCAGGAGCGCGGCGGCAATCGCATGCGCGCGCGGCGACGTGTTGCTGAACCGGAAGCTGCCGGTGTCGGTGAGAATCGCCGCGTACAGCGACTGCGCGATCGCCGGCGTGACGTCGAGGCCCAATGTGATCGCGATGTCGAACACCAACTCGGCGGTGGCACAGGCCGCGGTATCGGCCACGGCGATGTGACCCACCGGCTCATCGCCGGCCACGTGGTGATCGACCACCGAAATCGGTACGGTCAGCGCACGCACCGTGTCGGCCAGCTGACCGAGTCGGCGAATGTCGTTGATGTCGAGCACGATCAGCGCGTCGATCCCGTCGAGACCGGCGGCCCCGCGTGCGCTGGCCTCCTCGATGTCGTCACCGAGGAGGAAATTGAACATGGCCGGCCACGGCGTGGGATTCACGATGCGCGCGTGAATCCCCCGCTGCGCCAGCAGGCGTGCCAACGCCGTCTCCGAACCGCACCCGTCGCCATCGGAATTGATGTGCGTCGACAGCGCCACCGTCATACCCGGGCGCAGCGTCGCAAACCACGTCCCGATGGCGTCACGGCGTATCGTCGACGCCGTCAGCACGCCATCACTCATTTGGCGCCGCTGGCCTTGTCCTGCTTACCGATCTTGGAGTTACCCATGCCGTACACGAAGTAGACGGTCATGCCGATCGCGGTCCAAACGCCGAGCAGCGTCCAGGTGAGGCCGGGCAACTGGAACATCATGTACAGCGTGGCACCGGCGCCCATGATGGGAACGAGTGGCACCCAAGGCGTACGGAACGGACGATCGAGTTCCGGCGACCGCTTGCGGAGTACGAGCACGCCGATGCACACGGTGGCGAAGGCCGCCAACGTACCACCCGACACGAGCTCACCGAGCAGGCCGAGCGGGAAGAAGCCGGCAATCACGATGGCGATAAGACCGACGATCCACGTGGACGCCGCCGGCGTCTGATACTTCGGGTGCACCTTGGCGAAGATCTTCGGCAGCAGACCGTCACGCGACATCGTGTAGAAGATGCGCGGCTGGCCCATGAGCATCACGAGCACGACCGACGACAAGCCGGCCACGGCGCCGATGTTCACCAGATTCTCGAGCCACTTGAGCTGCGGGACCGCCTCGAGGGCCGCCGACACCGGGTGGGCGACGCCGAGCGCCTGGAAGGGCGCGAGTCCGGTCATGACCAACGACATCAGGATGTAGAGCACCGTGCAGATCAACAGGGACGCAATCATACCGATCGGCAGATCGCGCTGCGGATTCTTGGCCTCTTGCGCGGCCGTGGACACGGCATCGAAGCCGATGTACGAGAAGAACACCACCGGCGCCGCGCGCAGCACGCCAGACATGCCGTACTTCGTGCTGCCATCGGCGTTGGTGACCATCTCAGGAATGAACGGATGCCAGTTGTCCGTGTTCACGTACATGAAGCCGAAACCGATCACCAAGAGCACGATCGTCATCTTGATCGCGACGATGACGTTGTTGAACGTGGCCGATTCCTGCACACCACGCACCAGCAGCATCGTCAACGCCAGAATGAGCAGGATCGCGGGAAGATTGATCAGGCCATCCACCGCGTTGCCGCCCGCCGCCGTGCACGCGTCACGGGTGGCGAAGGCGACCTTGGTCGCGGCATCGGCGAGTACCCCGCCGGTGCTGGTGTTCACACAGGTAAACGCACGGACCACCTGATGCCCGTTCTCGACCGTCAGCGGCGCCGAGGCGAACGCGGCTGGAACGTGAATTCCCACCGTGTCGAGCATCGCGCTGAAGTACCCCGACCAGCCCACCGCCACGGTCGCCGCGGCGAAGAGATACTCGAGCACCAGATTCCACCCGATGAACCACGCCACGCCTTCACCCATCGTGGCGTAGCTGTAGGTGTACGCCGAGCCGGCGATCGGAATCATCGACGCGAACTCGGCGTAGCAGAGCCCCGCGAACAGACACGCGAGACCGGCCAGCACGAAGGAAAGCGAGACGCCCGGTCCGGCGAAGTTGGCCGCCGCGGTACCGGTGAGGACGAAGATGCCGGCGCCGATGATGGCGCCGATGCCCAGCATCGTCAGGTTGAGCGCGCCGAGCGTTCGCTTCAGGCCGCCCTCGGAACTCGCGGCCTCGGCGCGGAGCGCCGTGATCGACTTCTTGGACCAGATTCCCATCGGTCGGGGGTTGTGGGGACAAGGTGGGGTAAGACGCGGGTGTCGGCGCTGCCGACACCCGAGGGACAGAACCTCGGACGGAACGATACGCGCTGGACCGCAAACGTGTTACATCACGTTTACGGCCCGAGGCGATTTCTTCGTGCGCGTCAGGTGCCGGCCGAGGGACCAGACGCAGAAATCACAGCGAGTAGTTCGGTGCTTCGCGGGTAATGGTAACGTCGTGCGGGTGCGATTCACGCAGGCCGGCGGTCGTGATACGCACGAATTCCGCTTCCGTGCGCAGCTGCTCGATCGTGCCACAACCCACATAGCCCATGCCGCTGCGGAGGCCGCCGATCATCTGAAAGATCACGTCGCCCACTGCGCCCTTGTACGGCACACGCCCCTCGATGCCTTCCGGCACGAGCTTCTTGGGGGACATCTCGCCGTCCTGGAAATAGCGGTCGGCCGAACCGTCCTGCATGGCCGACAGCGAGCCCATGCCGCGGATCATCTTGAAGCGACGTCCCTCCAACAGGAACGACTCGCCCGGGCTCTCTTCGGTGCCAGCCAGCATCGAGCCCATCATGACACTCGAGGCTCCGGCAGCCAGCGCCTTCACGATGTCACCCGAATACTTCACTCCACCGTCGGCGATCACGGGGATATCGCCCGCACCCTCGACGGCGTCCATCACTGCGGTCAGCTGCGGGACGCCAACACCGGTCACCACGCGCGTGGTGCAGATCGAGCCCGGCCCCACGCCGACCTTCACGGCATCGACCCCACGCTCCACCAGCGCCGCCGCACCGGCCCGCGTGGCGACATTTCCGGCCACCAGCTGGACCTCAGGGAAGGCCTCCCGCACCTTCGCGGTCGCCTGGAGCACCCCTTCGCTGTGCCCGTGTGCCGTGTCGATGATCAACACATCGACCCCGGCCTGAATCAGGGCACGAGCCCGATCGAGATAGTCCCCACCCGAACCGAGCGCCGCCGCCACCCGAAGGCGACCGTGAATGTCCTTGTTCGCGTCGGGATACTGACGGCGCTTGTGAATGTCCTTCACGGTGATGAGCCCTTTGAGCACGCCGTGCTCGTCGACTACGGGCAACTTCTCGATGCGGTGCTTGCCGAGAATGCGCTCCGCTTCGTCGAGCGTCGTACCGACGGGAGCGATCACCAGATCTTCCGAGGTCATCACGTCGCGCAGCGGGCGATCGAGATCACGCTCGAACTGCAGATCGCGATTGGTGAGGATGCCGACCAACAATCCACTGGCGTCGACAATCGGCACACCCGAGATCTTGAAACGCATCATCAGCGCCACGGCTTCACGGAGCGACGCGGTGGGCGAGAGTGTGATCGGGTTCAGGATCATGCCGCTCTCGCTGCGCTTCACGCGGTCCACTTCGGCCGCCTGGCGGTCGATCGACATGTTCTTGTGCAGCACCCCGATGGCGCCAAAGCGCGCCATCGCGATCGCCATCTCGCTTTCCGTGACCGTGTCCATCGCGGCCGAGGCGAGGGGGACGTTCAGCGTGATACCACGGGTGAAGCGCGAGGCGATGCTGACTTCCCGCGGATGCGTCAAGGAATGACGCGGAGCGAGAAGCACATCGTCGAAGGTCAGCGCGAAATCGTCGCGCACGCGTGAAGGCGACCGCGCACCATTGTTGGCGCGGCTGGTCTGGGAACGCGAAAGCCCGCTCGCCGACGTGGAGTCGGCGGCGGGCTGTTGCTGCTGCGTCGGGTGGTCAGTCGTCGAGGGTGCCATCTTGAAGAGTAGACGGCCTCCGCAGCGCTGTCCAGCGGTCAGCGCCCGGCCATTTTGCGGAGACGACGACGGAGGCGCGCAGGCAGGAAGAATCCGGCCGCACTAACGAGCCGCGCGAGATTCACATCCTCGAGGGCGTCCGGGTCGCCGCGCCAGTGGTCGAGCAACACGGTGCGCCCCGCGTTGGCGACCAGCCGCTGCAGCGCGGTCATCAGCAGGAACAGGTCATCGACCTCGCCCAGGAACGGGATCAGATCGGGAATGAAATCGATCGGCGACACCATGTAGGCGCCCGCAGCCAACACGAGGAAGCGGTCGAACTTCGACACACGACTGTCGCCCACCAACCCAACCAGCAACCGTAGATAGGCGGGAATCTGTTGGATGGCGCGTAACACCGAGCGTTTCATGCCCGTCTGCGGGCGCGCGGGCTCCTCGAAGTCGTCCTCGCTCGAGCGGCGACGCCGCGTACGACGCGTCGCGTCGTCATCGGGTGGGGTCGAGTCCTTGCGACCGCGGCCGGTAAACAGGCCTCGCTCCGGACGTCCGTCTCGACGGTCGGCCTCGCGCTCCCGAGCCATCTTGTCGAAATGGCGCTCGCGCGCCGGCTCCGGCGGCAGTTCCTCTAGGCGATCCGTGGTCATGCGCTTCCTCAGTCCAGCAGGTTCAAGGCCGCCTCATGCGGCCGCGTTACGCGGCAGCGCTGGGCGGTGGGGGTGGCACACTCGGAGGTGCAGGTTGCGTGCCCGGCTGCGTGGTCGGCTGCGTGGTCGCGGCCGACGACGGCGGCGGCGGAGCGCCCACTTGATCGGCGGCCGTCTTGGCGGCGTTCACCACGTCGCCGGCCACGGTCATGGTGGTCTGGGCCACGCCGTTCAGCACGCCCATCGCCTTGTTGAGAAAGCCCATCGTCTCGGACACGGTGCTCACGGCGACGCCGCCCGCGCGCAGCTTATCCTCGACACCCTCGGCGAAGCGCGTGAACACATTCGCCACCGGGGCCGACTTCTCGGCGTACTTGGACTCCAGAAACTCGACATAATCCAGAATCTGATACAACCGCTCGTCGGAGAGCGTGTCGAGCTTGCGATTGATACGATCGCGGACGTACGGGTTCATCGAACCTCCAGCGTCTCTCGGACGCGCATTTGGGCGGGACAGGATGGCTGCCCTGCCCTACGCTTCAGCCGCGCCAGCGTTTCCGTTCGCCGCGCGCATCGATATGGCAATATGGCGTGGAGAAGCGTCGGCTGCTGTACACGCCGAGTCCACCGGCCAACTCTGGGTGCAGCCGCTCCACCCAGTCCACGGCCTGCTCGACGCGATAGGCGTCAAAAATCGTCAGCTTGCCATCTCCGTCGGCATCGATCGCGATGTCGGCCGCATCACCGTACAGGTGTCGCGAGTCGCGAGCGGACCCTTCCACGCCGGAGTTGTGAATCGGGGTGCGGAAGCCGCTGTGCACCTCGACACCAAAATCCATGCGCTCCTCACCACGACGGCGCGCCAGTTCGCGCATGACCAGTTCGATCTTGTCGAGCACGCGCGGGTCGACCGCGACATAGCGTGGCCACACCGTTTGCCGGTCGTGCGTGACGAAATCGCGCACTTTGATGTGCCGGGTGAGCTGCAGCTCGAGATCCGCCTCGCGCACCTCGGCAAATCCGGCCGGACGCTCGGCCTGCTCGTCGTGCGCCCATTCCGCAGGATAGCGGCCGATCTGGTAACCGTTGAGCGTGCTTCCAAGCTTGAGCTCGAAGGGCACCAACACTGCAAGTCGCGGCTCGGTGATGCGTTGCACGACACCGGCTCGCGTGACGGCGAGTTCGTAGAAGCCCGGCGTGAGCGGCGCGAGCAACGTGTCGCCTCGCAGCGGACGCGCCACGTCGGCGGAACTGTTGCTGCGCAGCTCGATCCACTGGTACGTGAACCCCTGCGCGTTGCCACGCACACGCACCGGAAACGCGACGCGCTCGCCGGCACGTACAAACTGCATCTGCACATCACCGCTCACGCCGCGCGACTCCGGACCCGCTTCGACGACCGGCACGGCGAGCTTCGCGCTCTCGGCGGATGAACCGGCCAACAGCTCCGCAGGCGGCTGATACAGGATCGCCGCCGTGATCGCGGCCATCCCGCTCAACACCAGTGCCACGCGACGACGAATCACATCGCCCCCCAACGGGCGCGTGTCCCACGCACGTCGATGTGTACGAAGGGGCCGTGCGCCGAGGTAGCTTTGTAGATCCCGACGCCGCCTGTGAACTCGGGATGGTCACGCTCCACGTTCTCGGCGGCCTGGGCCAACACCTTGGCATCGCGCGTGTCCACGCGGCCATCGCGATTGAGATCGCTCATCCAGTCACGATCGCCGTTCACGACGTACACGTCGGCCGCGTCACCGTACTGATGCCGGCTGTCCTGTACGCGTCCACCGGCCCCAACACCCTGCTCGTTGTACTGCGGGGTGCGGAAGCCCGACATGACCCGAAGCTTATTCGCCGGGATGCCCATGCGGCGCAGTTCGCTCAACACGAGTTCAAGCTTATCGACCAGCGGCTCGCGCAAGACGAGATACTTGGGCCACACGGTGGCCTGATCATGCGTGAGGAAATCGCGCAACCGGAAATGCTCGGAGATCGGCGTGTCCTGATTGAGCGCCGTCACTTCGAGGAAACCATCGGGATTGCCGTAGGTGGCCGATCGGACCGATCGCTTTTCGCTCGGGAAGAAGCCGATGCGATAACTGCCGATGCGACCCTGCACTTTGTCAGCGAAGGGACGCATGGTGATGAAATGAAACGACCCAGCGGCATCGTTGGCGGCATACACGCCGGCCCGAGACACGGCAGAGTCTCCGAACAGCTCACGCAGGAGCGGGATTCCCGCCGCGCGGTTCGGGCTGAGGAAGCGGGCCCGAAGCTTGCGACTGCGTCCTTTCAGAGAGTCGAGAAGCGGGATGCGCGGCGCGGCGGCGATCGACCGCGTGGAGGCCCGGGTAGCGGCGCGTGCCGCTGCGGCTTCGGCGTAGCCAGGACGGGCAAAGGCTACCAAGACTACGCACGCCGACGCCCCGGCCACCGTCATGGCGAGCCGGGTGATACGCGTATGCTGACGGCGCCGCGGGGAGGATACCTTCTCCTGGGCTGCCTGGGGTGAATCGAAAGGTTTCTGGGTCACGGATTCGGGTTTGGCGCTCAATCCAAGGACGATCAAGCGACAGTCAGGAAATATAGCCGACCCGGAGCTCAGTAGATGTAGACCGGAGTGCCGACCGCGACACGATCATACAGCACGGCAATGTCTTCGTTCCGCAATCTGACACATCCATGGCTCACCGCCTGCCCGATCGACGCGGGGTTGTTGGTGCCATGCAGCGCATAGCCATCGCCG
Source organism: Gemmatimonas sp. (assembly GCF_031426495.1). Taxonomy (NCBI): domain Bacteria; kingdom Pseudomonadati; phylum Gemmatimonadota; class Gemmatimonadia; order Gemmatimonadales; family Gemmatimonadaceae; genus Gemmatimonas; species Gemmatimonas sp. The sequence goes on from NZ_JANPLK010000029.1 coordinate 24,705, forward strand.
AGATACAAGCGATGAGTACCGAGCACATCGGCGTACTTCCGCTGGTTAGTGCCGTAGGGCGGGATCACAATCTTTCCGTCAGCCACGATCTCCCGGCCATCGCTGGCCGTGAGCGGGCGAAGCGTGCCGTCAGCACCCCGACGCACCACGTCGTTGCCCTGTACGATCATCTGGGATCCATCGCGAAGCTTGAGGGGCACCCCACGAACGAGCTGTACAATGCCGAGTCTGCGCTTGTTGGCTTGCTCCTGATAATGCCAATCGGGCGGGATCCAGGCGGGGGCCGAATCCCGGCGCTGCACCGTGAGGCGCCCCCGGGGCGTCTCGAAGCGGAGGATCTTGTTGTTGCCCTTGATGACCAATTGCTTGCCGGATCCGGTGGCGACCGGGGCCGTGAAGAGCACGCTGTCGCGATGTTTGTACCAGACGCGTCGGTCGGCGATGGAGACCACCAGGTAGTCGGAGTCGGTCGGGGGCGACGCTGGGGTTTCGTCGAGCGCGGCCCGAAGACTGTCGGTCGCGAGGCCGGCCTGCAGTTCGGCCTGCTCCAGCGCCTCGCTGTTGTCGTTGAAGACCATGCGGGCGACGTCGCGCTCGAAACGGTCGCGCAGCGTCAGCCGAACGAGCCACGTCGCGTGCCCGACCGCCACGGCCACCAGCAGCAACAGCCAGAGGGGCGCGCCGCGCCATCCGCGCCCGGCGCGGATGGCGCCGGGCGGGTTGATCGAAGTGGTGGTCATCAAAAGAAATAGACCCGCATGCCGGGGGAAAGATTCTCGCGAATGGCGGCGAGCTCGGCTGCGGGCACCCGAATGCTGCCGGGCATCACATAGCTGCTGTCGGCGAGTGGCCCCGAGGCCGGGAGCGAGTAAATGAGCGTTCCGCCGGTGGTAAGGATGGCCCCGCGACCGACCCATCCGCTGTCGGCGCGAACGTCCGGGACCGGGAGGCCGCGATCGATCCACACCCACGCCGGAAGCTCATATCGATCGCTGGCCGTGAGCAGGCGCTGGACCGCGCGAACGCCACGTGGTATCGCCACGTGCATGGTGTCCGGGGCCAGACCGACACGCCGCTCCGGTCCGATCAGCGCCTTGATTTCGCGAAGCCGGGCCGGCCCGCGGTCGAGTGCGAGATACGCCGAATCGGTGCTGATGGCGAGATGCAGACCGTCGTCGCCTTCCGCCTGCCGGCGCATGAGTTCCAGCATCAACTCCGCCCGATCCGCCTGCGCGGAAACAATGGCATCGGCACGGGTACGCTCGAGTGTGGACATCCCATCGCGCAGCCGCGTGGCCTCCTCGCGATAGCGCGCCCGGCGCAACAGCAGGAAGCCATCGAACAACCCGATGGCGAGCAGAAGGAGGACCAGCAACAGGCTTCGTCGACGAACGCGCATCAGTGCTCGATTGAGGACAGAACAGCGGGCGGGCGGTGGTGTCGAGGTCGCGGCTTCCAGTAGATTCCAACAGTTCGACCTGCTCCAACGATCCCAAACCGGATCGCGGACGGCGCCATGCTTCCGTGGCGCCTTCGGATCTTTCCCAGCTTACCCCATGACCCGATGACCGCGCGACCCGCACGTGCCGTTGCCCTCGTCATCCTTGATGGGTGGGGCTATCGGGAGGACCCTGAATCGAATGCAATCCTGATGGCGAACACGCCAAACTGGAACCGCATCTGGGCCCACGCGTCGCGTACCCTGCTGACCGCCTCGGGGCGCGCCGTCGGACTTCCCGACGGGCAGATGGGCAACAGTGAGGTAGGACACCTCAATCTGGGTGCCGGACGGGTCGTGATGCAGGACCTGGTGCGCATCGGTAGCGCCATCGAGGACGGGAGCTTTTTCCGGAATCACGCGCTGGTTCAGGCCTGCGATCGCGTCAACGCCTCGGGCGGCACGCTCCACCTGCTCGGCTTGCTGGGGCACGGCGGCGTGCATGCGCACGACGCGCACTTGCTGGCGCTGGTGGAGCTGGCGCAGCAGCGCGGTGTGAAACGGGTGATGCTGCACGCGATGCTCGACGGCCGCGACACCCCGCCGCAGTCGGCGATGGGTTTTTTGCGTGACGCACTCGCGAACATCGGCGACCGCGCGCAACTCGCCTCGGTCTCCGGGCGCTATTACGGCATGGACCGCGACAATCGTTGGGAACGCACCGGCCTGTGGTACCGTGCGGCGGTGCGTGGCGAGGCCCCCGTGGAAGTCGATGCACTGACGGCGCTGCAGCGCGCCTATGACGCCGGCACGACAGACGAATTCGTGCTGCCGTACGTCATGTCTGGGCCCGATGGGGCACCCCTCGCGCCGATGCGCGATGGCGATGCGTTGATCTGTTTTAACTATCGCAGCGACCGGATGCGACAGTCGCTCCGCGCCATCGCCATGCCCGACTTCACCGGCTTCGACACCGGCACGCGTCCCGCGCTCTCGATCACCACAATGACGAGCTACGACGATGCGTTCCCGTTCCCGGTCGCCTTCGCTCCGCAGTCGATGCGTCATCTCGTGGGTGAAGTGATTTCCGACGCTGGTCTCACACAGCTGCGCATCGCCGAGACTGAGAAGTATCCGCACGTCACCTTCTTCTTCAACGGCGGGCGCGACGCACCGTTCCCTGGCGAAGAGCGGCACATGATGCCGAGTCCAAAGGTTGCCACGTATGACCTGCAACCGGAAATGAGTGCGGCCGGCGTCTGCGACATTCTGTGCGAGGCGCTGGCCACTCGCACGCACGACTTCATGCTGTGCAACTTTGCCAACACCGACATGGTCGGCCACACCGGATCGATTCCGGCGGCCATCCGCGCCGTGGAAGCGGTGGATGCCTGCCTCGGTCGCATCCTCGAAGCCGCCGAGCGCGGCGGGGCGCGGTTGATCATCACCGCCGACCACGGCAACGCTGATGTCATGGTCGATCCGATCACGCGTCAGCCACACACCGCGCACACCACGAATCCGGTGCCGCTCGTCGTGCTCGACCCCGATCAATCGGTGCCGCTGCGACGTGGTGGTGCCCTGTGCGATGTAGGGCCGACGGCACTCGCACTGCTCGGCCTCGCGTTACCCCCAGAAATCACGGGTCGCGATCTGCGCGACCTGAGCGATCGCTCGCCTTCAGCCACCGTGTGATGCCCGCTTTGTCTTCCGTTCTGCGCTCGCCGCTGCCTTCCTCGATCTCGTCGACCGTGTCGCTCGCCCGCGTGTGGCGGTCCCTCGTCCAGTTCGGCGTCGTCGCCGTCGGCAGCCTGGTGCCGGCTGTCGTCGCCGCGCAGGTGGGGCATCTCCCGGCCAACAGCCCGTTCGAAGACGTGAAGCTGGGGCAGAATCTGTCGATCATGGGTGGGTGGATGGCGATGAAGCGTGACCCGGCCGATGTTGCGCCCAAGTCATCGCTTGCCGCCGCGCTGCGCTACGATATCGCGATCGGCGGGCCGGCATCACTGTACGTGCGCTATCTCATCGCCCCGTCGGAACGGAAGCTGCTGCTGCCCACGAATCCGCGAGCGACGCGCACGATCGGCAATCCCGGCGTGACGACGCATGAACTCGACGCCGGCCTCGACCTCGCGTTGACCGGCAAGAAGACTTGGCACCGGCTCATTCCATCGCTGAATGGTGGTGCCGGCATCGTGAGTGATTTTTCGTCGGCCGATACGGGTTCGTATCAGTTCGGCACGAAGTTCTCGTTCTCGTATGGCCTGGGGGTGCGCTACCTGCCGCGCAAGGGGCCGATGATCCGCGTGGATCTCACGAACTTCCTGTGGCAGTACGACTATCCCGACCGCTACTTCGTGAAGGCGTCTGACACGACGTCCGTGCTGACCGATACCCGCAACCGCTCCGCGTGGCGCGGGTCGCGCACGGTCACGGTTGGCGTGACGCTGCCGCTGTTCCGCTGATCGGGTATGCCGCGCACGTCACTCACCCGCCGCGTGACGTTCGCCGCGGCGCATCGTTATCGTCGCCCGGACTGGAACGATCAGGAGAACGCCGAGGTGTTCGGCGCGTGCGCCCATCCCAACTATCATGGACACACGTACGTCTGCGATGTGACCGTGGCCGGTCCGGTCGATGAAGAAACGGGCTTTGTCGTAGACCTCGGTTTCCTCGACCGCGTGTTGCAGCGCGAAGTGCGCGACCGGTTCGATCATCGCAATATCAATCTCGACGTGCCCGAGTTCGGTGACGGCCGTCTGATTCCCACCGGCGAAAATCTCTCGCGATTCATCTGCGAGCGCGTGCAGGGAGCGCTCGCGCACACCACCGCCGTGGTCATCCGCGTGCATCTCGCCGAAGATCTCACGCTCAGCAGCACGTATGAGGTGGATGCATGATGGTGCCTTCGAGACTCGGCGTCACCGTGGTGTCGCTCACGCTCGGTGCCGCCCTGGCCGCCGGATGTGCAGGCGGCTCCCGTGCCGCGATGGACGTGCCGCGCCCGGAGCCGGGTGTGCCGATCATGATGCCGGCGGCGGTGGTCCCGGCGCCTACAACGCAGGGTATCCTGCAAGGCATCGTGGACTCGGTGCTGGCGGCGCCGATGTGGCGCAATGCCCGATGGGGGCTCTTGATCGTGGACGCCGAGCGCGGCGACACGATTCTGAGCAACGATGCCGACAAACTGTTCATGCCGGCGTCGAACGAGAAACTGCTCACCGGTGCCATCGCGTTACAGACGCTGGGCCCGGACCATCGGTGGCGCACGCCGGTGCTGTTGCACGGGCGCCAGCGCGGATCGACGTGGCAGGGTGATGTGCTGGTGTCGGGAAGCGGCGACCCCGGCGTGAGCGACTCACTCAGTGGCGGGTCGGCGATGAATGCGTTCGCGCCTGTACGCGACGCCCTCGCGACCCGCGGCATCACGCGTATCACCGGCCGCGTGCGGGCCATCGGCGATGCGTTCCCGGGACTGACCACGGGATTCGGATGGGCGTACGACGACTTCGATGCGGCGTATAGCGCGGCGGTGGACGAACTGATGTTCAACGAGGGCGTGCTCGTACTGAAGGTGCGCGCCGCCACACGAGTGGGTGGTGCGGTCGCGGTCACGAGTGCGCCCACGCGAACGTATCCGCAGCTGCTGGTGCAGGCGACCACGCGCGATTCGGTGGCGACGACGGCTGGCGCGGTGCGCCCGCCCCGCCTCGAAGCCATGTACGACAGCATCGGCGATCGCGTGGTGGTCACGGGCACGTTGGCCATCGGTGACAGCGCATCGATCACGCTGTCGTATCGCCATCCCAACGATGCGTATGTGGCGGCGCTCACGCAGTCGCTGACCGACGGTGGTATCCGGATTACCGGACGCCCACTAGCGAAAGCGGATACGCTGGGTCGTGTGGCGGACACAGTGGTCGTGCTCCAGTCGGCGCCGTTGGCCGACGTGCTGCGTCGCATGCAGAAGCCGTCGCAGAATCAGATCGCGGAATTACTGTTCCGTACATCAGGACTGCGGGCCAGCGGTGATGGATCGCCGGACAGTGCGCGTGCGGTGGGCGTGCGCACGCTCGCCGGATGGGGCATTACCACCGCCGATGCGGCGTATCGCGATGGCAGCGGACTGTCGCGCCACGACTACGTGACACCGCGGGCGATCGTGAAGGTGCTCGACGCGATGCGCCGGTCGCCGTGGTTCACGACCTATCGCGATGCGTTGCCCATTGCCGGCGTGGACGGCACGATCGGCAATCGGATGAAGGGCACGCCGGCCGCAGGCAATGCCCGGGCGAAAACCGGCACGGTAGACAAAGCGCGATCGCTCTCGGGGTACGTCACGACCGCCGATGGCCGGCTGATCATGTTCTCGATGTTGAGCAACAACTTCACGGTGCCGACTCGTGAAGTGGAGCGGGTGCAGGATCTGCTGGTGACGACGCTGGCCGGTCGCGCATTGGGCGGCCTCGCGCCGCGCGCGCCGCGTTGAGTGAGACGTCGCGTCACGCGTCGCGTGCTGCATTGCTACCGGTATTGACACCAGCGAACCACATGCCACTCTCGTTCGATGAAGCGCTCGACGCCATTCTGCGGCAGGCCGACGGCCGCACTACCTCGACGGAGCAGATCGCGCTCGGGCACTCGCTCGGGCGCGCGCTCAGTGCGCCGATCCGCAGTCGCGTGGCCTTGCCGCCCTGGGATAATGCCGGCATGGACGGCTACGCGGTCAACCGTGCCGACGTGATGGGCGCCACGCGCGCGGTGCCGAGGGTGATGCCGGTGCTGGGGATGAGTGCGGCTGGTGCGGACGCCACCGCCTTGCCCTGGGTGCAACAGGGTACGGCGCTGCGTATCATGACTGGCGCGCCGATGCCTCCGGGCGCCGATGCGGTCATTCGCATCGAAGACACCGACGAAGGGATCGAACTCGTCACCGTGTTCGATGACCGCGATGCACAGGGTCGGGCGAACGTGCGGCCACGCGGTGAAGATGTCGCAGCTGGCAGCGAGCTGTTTTCGCGCGGCACCACGATTGGCGCGTCGCATCTGGGCGTACTGGCCAGCGTCGGCGCGCACACGGTGCCGGTGTACCGCGCCCCGCGGGTCACGATCGTGTCCAGCGGCGATGAACTGGTACTGCTCGATCGGTTCGATGAAGTCGAAGCCGGTCAGCGCATCGTCTCGTCTTCCAGTTATGCGCTGCCGGCACTGCTGCGATCGGCAGGTGCCGACGTCCGCACACTGCCGCTGGTGCCCGATACCCTTGGCGCGCTGACCGATGCGTTGGCCGGAGCCCTCGACGATGGCTGCGACTTGCTGATCACGACGGGCGGTGTGTCGGTCGGTGCCCACGACTACACGCGAGACGCGCTCGCCGCGCTGGGTGGACGACAGACGTTTTGGCGCGCGCGTATTCGCCCTGGCGGACCGATCGGCACCGGCATGGTGCGCGACGTGCCGTGGCTCGGTCTGCCCGGCAATCCCGTGTCGACGATGGTCACCGGCTCGCTGTTTGCGTGTCCGTTGATACGCTTGCTCGGCGGACATGCCGGCCATCGCCCACTGCGCATCCCGGTGCGCTTTCTGGACGGCGCCGATACGCCAGCCACGCTGACCCATTTCCTCCGCGTGGTGCTGACGGCCGGCGCCGACGGCTTGCCCGAGGCGCGGCTGGCCGGTCCGCAGGGCTCCAACCTGCTGCGCACGATGGCGCTCGCGAATGCGTTGCTGATGATACCGCCCGAGGTGTCGCGCGCTGACGCTGGTTCGACCTTTACCGCGATTCTCCTACCCGACGTTCCTCTGATGACGACATGACCCGTCCGATCCTGACCGACCTGCATGGCGAGGCGCTTGATGAGGCGCTGGGACGCTGCTTCTCACTCGCTACGGAAACGGTGGATATCGGAGGACGCGCAGTGACCCTCGTCAAGCCGGAGAACGCCGACCACCTGATCAGCGAAGCGGACTACGTGATGGACGAGCGCCTGCCGTACTGGGCAGACTTGTGGCCATCCGCGCGCGTGCTCTCGGCCACGATGGCGCGTGAAGCGGGCGCGGGGCGACGCTTGCTGGAGATGGGTTGCGGACTCGGACTGGCGACCGTGGGAGCGATGCTAGGCGGCTTCGAGGTGACCGCGACCGACTACTACGATGACGCGCTCCATGTGACCCGCGGCAATGCCGCGCGCAATCTGGGCCACGAGCCCAAGGTGCGCATGGTGAACTGGCGCGAATGGCCCACCGACCTGGGCGCCTTCGACGTGGTGATGGCAGCCGACGTGCTGTACGAGAAGGAGTACGCGATCCTGGTCGGCGAGTGCATGGCGCGTGCGCTGACGCCCGACGGCGTGGCGATCGTGGCCGACCCCGGTCGTCTCGCCCTGCCGATGTTCCGCGAGAATCTCGTGCACGTCGGCCTCGAGATCTTCGACACCGTCACCACGAAGTTCGAGGAAGGCCCGGTGAAGCAGGAGATTCAGGTGATGCGCTTGCGGCGCGGCTAGCGCGCCGCGGCGACGGTCGCGGTAAGCACACGCAGGAGTTCGCTTGTGCTGAACGGCTTGGCGATGAGCGGAACGCTGTCGATGCCTTCGACCGCATGTTGCTCGAGCTCATCGTAGCCCGAGAAGAACACGACTGGAAAGTCGGCGACGATACGACGCACCGCGAGAGCCAGCTGCACGCCGTCCATGACCGGCATCCGCACATCGGTGAGCACGAGAGCGATCTGGTCGCGATGCGCCCTGAACAGCGCGAGCGCCGCCTCTCCGTCAGGCGCCTCGAGCACGCGCCAGCCATGACGCTCCAGCAATCGACGCGTCGTGGTGCGCACCGCGAGATCGTCGTCCACCAGGAGAACGCCATTTGCGGCATTGGCCGGGTAAGTGGGCGCGGTACTCGTCGCGCCCGCCTCCGTGCCGACGGCAAGCGGTAAGGCGATACGCATGCTTGTGCCCTGCCCAAGGACGCTGGTCACCTGCACTGTGCCGCCGGCCAGCGTGACGACGCCGTACACCACGGAGAGCCCGAGCCCCGTCCCACTGCCGGTGGCCTTGGTCGTGAAGAACGGCTCGAAGATGCGCTGCTGGGTCGCTTCGGCCATGCCGATCCCGTTGTCGCGCACGGTCAAGACCGACGTGCTTCGTGCGGCGTCGACGCGAACGCCAATCTCTAAGCGGCCACCGTCGGGCATCGCGTCGCGCGCATTGAGCACGAGATTGAGTATCACCTGCTCCAGCTGACTGCGGTCGGCGATTACCAGCGCATCACCGCTATCCGCATCAATGTGCACCTCGACCGTCGGTGGCATCGACGTGCGCAGCAGCGGCAGCGTGTCGTGCACCAGCGCTGCGAGATCGATGCACTCGGTCGCTCGCGTCTGTCGGCGACTGAACGCCAGGAGCTGTCGTGTGAGACTGGCCGCGCGCTCCGCGGTCTGCAGCGCATTCTCGAGGTCAGCCCGCGCGTCATGCGTGCTCGGCAGATCATACAACGCGAGCTGCACCGCGTTTCGGATGGCTGCCAGCAAGTTGTTGAAGTCGTGCGCCACCCCACCGGCGAGTTGCCCGACAGCTTCCATTTTCTGCGCCAGATCGAGCCGCTGTTGCAACTCGGCGCGCTCGCGATCAAGTTCGAGGCGGCGCGACTGATCCCGCCAAGCCACGACGGAGACGCGTCGGCCGGCGAGCATGGTATGACGCACACTCACTTCGACCGGCACCTCGGTGCCATTCGGTTGCCGGTGCACCCAGTCGAAGGTGAGCGCTCCGTGTTCGAGCGTAATGGCGCCGAGCGCACGCGACTTCGCCTCGGAGAGACTGCCGTCGGGCTGGATGGGCGGTGAGAATTCCGCCGGCCGACGGCCGACGAGATCCGACTTCTCGGTGAGTCCGAGCATACGCAGCGCGGCCGGGTTGCAGTCGACGACGCCCGAGTGATCGGAGATCAGCAGGCCGTCCTGCGCATGCTCGAAAACCAGCCGGAGGCGTTCCTCAGCCTCTTTGCGCGAAGTGATGTCCTGGCCGATCGCCACAATGCCAATCGGCGCGTCAGTTTTGTCCAACACCCGGGTCACATTCCAGAGCAGCGTGCGCCGCTGACCATCCGGGAGGATCGAGTCATCCTCGAAGTTCACGGTGCGTTTGCCGGCCAGCACGGCCTGAATGTCAGCCGCGACGGCGACACGATGCTCGGGCGCAATAAAATTCGCGACGTAGTCCATCCCCAGCGCTTCGCGGCGTGGCGTCTGATACAGATCTTCGGCCGCACGATTCCAGGCGAATATGCGATGGTCCGGATGCAATCCCACCATGACGCTGCCCGCCGTCTCGACGATGGCCGCCAGCATCGGTCCCTCGGGGGCGTCACCCAACCTCCACTGCGCCGTGTCGAACATCGCCTCTGCACCCTCGTTGTTCGCTCACGCGATCGGCCCATCCCGTACTAACGATACGCGACCCAAGATATGGCGCCGACCTGGCCTCTTCCGACAGGGCTCGGACGACCGGCCGCGTTTGGCGGCGATGACGGACCGATCCCGCAGAAACTGTCGCGCGCGCTCCACAGGTTGGGCCATGCGAGGGCCATTCTCCCTCTGACGGAAGATTGGCACCATCCTTCCAGTAGTGCACGGCATGAACTCGCCAACGCGTATCCCCTGGCTGCGGGCGCCCCTGATGGCCCTCGCGATTCTGCTTTTTGCCCTCCTGCTGCTGTTGCCTGTCGCGGCAATCCAGGCGCAGGCGGTCACCGCCGCCGCTCCCTCCGTTGTGGTGACGGTCGACGGCGAAGTGAGCGACATGTTCGTGAAGGGCAAGTCGTTGGAGGTGCGCTACCGCAACACGGGGACGACCGCCACCGAGATCATCGGCGAAGTGCAGGTGCGCCTTGGCGACGACTCGCTGGTTGTGGCGTTGCCGCTGGTGGAAGGCAAGCGCATCCAGGCGGGCAAGCGTGAGACGTTCCGCCTGGCCATGCCGTCGCTCCCCCCCGGCAAGTACACGATCTACGCCGTGGTGCATTTCGGCGGTGAAGCGCTGACCGCGGCCCAAGCCGAACTCGAAATCCGGCCGTAAGCGCGCTACGCTTGGGCATGCTCACTCGCGTGCCCAAGCAATTCTCGATCGTGGGGCCGGCGTTGGCCGGCCTGTGCATTGCCGCCTTGGCATCAGCCGCTGCGGCTCAGGAGGCGCCTTCCCGGCCTCCACGCAGCGCGCCATACCTTGATGCCCGTGGCACGCCGCCGGAGCGCGCACAGGACCTGCTGGCGCGCATGACGCTCGAAGAGAAGTTCTGGCAGCTGTTCATGATTCCCGGCGATCGTGACGACCCATCGCACGACTATCGCCACGGGTCGTTCGGCCTGCAGATCAACGTACCGTCGGGCATGCGCGCCGATGCGTTGCGCAGCGACACGCTGAACGCCGACGTGGTCGCACGAGCGCACACGGAGCGCATCAACGCGCTGCAGCGCTGGTTCGTGAACGAGACCCGGCTGGGCATTCCGCTGCTGCCCTTCGAGGAAACGCTGCACGGGCTTGGCCGCGAAGGGGCGACGACGTTTCCGCAGGCCATTGGCTTGGCGGCGACCTGGGACACGGCGCTGGTGAGTCGCGTGGCCGGTGCGATCGCGAACGAAGCGCGCAGTCGTGGCATCCGCCTATCGTTGTCGCCGGTCGTGAACATCGCCAATGACGTGCGTTGGGGCCGCGTCGAGGAAACGTACGGCGAAGACACCTGGCTCACGTCGGCCATGGCCCGTGCCTACATCACAGCCCTCGAAACGCGCGGCGTCATCGCCACGCCGAAACATTTCGTGGCCAACGTCGGTGATGGCGGGCGCGACAGCTATCCGATCGAGTTCAGCCAACGGTTGCTGCAGGAGCGCTACTATCCACCGTTTCTGACGGCGATCCGCGATGCACACGCCGGGTCGGTCATGAGTTCGTACAACTCGGTGGATGGTTCACCCTCCACGCAGAATCGCGCGTTGCTGACCGACGTACTGCGCGGTGAATGGCGGTTCGGCGGGTTCGTGATGTCCGACGCGGCCGCGACGGGAGGCTCTACGGTGCTGCACCACACCGAGGCCAGCACCGCCACCGCTACCCGGCACGCGCTGGAGTCGGGACTCGATGTCATCTTTCAGTCGAGCTACGACCAACACCGCCCGTATCTCGCCGCGTTTCGCACCAGCGGCCTGTCGATGGCGGTGATCGACAGCGCGGTCGTGCGCGTGCTGCGCGCCAAGTTCGCGATGGGGCTGTTCGAGTCACCGTACGGCAATGCCGACAGCGCGGCGGCGTTGGCGCGGTCACCGGCGCACCGAGCGTTGGCGCGTGAGGCGGCCGTAGCGTCGTACGTATTGCTGCGCAACGAACGCGCGCGATTGCCCTTGTCCGCGCGCGCGCAGCGCATCGCCCTCATCGGCCGCGATGCCACCGAGGCGCGCGTTGGTGGCTACTCGCCGCCGGGGGCGCGCGCCGTGAGCATCGCCGAGGGTGTGCGCGCCGCCTTGCCGGCGGGGAGTGTGCTGCGCGTGAGTGCGGGCGTGCCGCGGCTCTGGACGCCGTTGGTGGTGATTCCTACCACGCACTTCACGACGGTGCGCGACGGCGCCACGGTGCCCGGATTGCGGGGAGAGTACTGGGCCAACATCGGCTTCGACGGTGCCCCCGCGATCACCCGCACTGATGCGCAGATCGACTTCGGCTGGACGCTCAACTCGCCGGGTCGCGGTATTCCGTACGACTGGTACTCGGCGCGATGGACGGGCACGCTCACGGTACCGGCCGGCGGCGCGCGCACGATCGCCGTGGAGGGCAACGACGGCTATCGCCTGTACGTGAACGACACGCTGCGTATCGACCGGTGGCGCAAAGCGTCGTACGGCACACAGCGCGCAAGCGTGTCGCTAGCCGGCGGATCGCGTCAACGCATCCGACTCGAGTACTTCGAGGCCACCGGCAACGCGCGACTCAAGCTGCTGTGGGACGCCGGCGTGCGCGACCCGCAGCCGGCGGCGATCGCGCGCGCGGTAGCCGACGCGCGTGCGAGTGATGTGGCGATCGTCGTAGCGGGCATCGAGGAAGGCGAATTCCGCGACCGCGCGTTACTCGGCCTCCCCGGCCGGCAGGAGGAACTGATCCGTGCGGTGGCCGCCACCGGCACGCCGGTGGTTGTCGTGCTCGTCGGCGGCAGTGCGATCACGATGCCGTGGATCGATCGCGTGGACGCCGTGCTGGACGTGTGGTATCCCGGCCAAGACGGTGGGCACGCGGTGGCCGACGTGTTATTCGGCAAGGCGTCACCGGGAGGGCGGCTGCCGCTCACCTTCCCGATGCACGAAGGTCAGGTGCCGCTGCACTACGCCCATAAACCCACGGGGCGCGGCGACGACTATCTCGATCTCACCGGACAGGCGCTCTTTCCCTTCGGCCATGGGCTGAGCTACACCACGTTCGCGTATCGGGATCTTGCCATCGAGGTGCGCCCGAAGAGCGACAGCATCGCGATGCGCGTGTCACTCACCGTCGAGAACATCGGCGCGCGCCGTGGCGATGAGGTGGTGCAACTGTATCTGCGCGACGTACTCGCGAGCGTGGCGCGTCCGATGATGGAGCTGGCTGGATTCACGCGCATCGCGCTCGCGCCTGGGGTGTCGCAGCGCGTGACGTTCAGTGTGCGTCGCGAGCAACTCTCGCTCCTGGATGCAAACATGCGCCGGGTCGAAGAACCCGGCGCATGGCGCATCATGGTTGGCGCATCCTCCAAGGACATCCGCGTGCGGCGCGAAGTCGACGTGCCGTAGCGGCGTGATCGTGCGCTACACCGACACGATCGGCAACAATCGAGAGGCCACGACTTCGGAGATGTCGAGCACCGGCACGCTGCTGCCGGCACCGGTCACACCGTCGGTGATCATCGTCATGCAGAACGGACAGGCCACGGCGATCTGATCGGCGCCCGTGGCCAACAGCTCCTCGCTGCGCTCCACGTTCACGCGCTTACCGACGTTCTCTTCCATCCACATGCGACCACCGCCGGCGCCACAGCACATACCGCGACTCTTCGTGCGCGGCGGCTCCACCAGTTCCATGATCGGCAGCGCCCGCTTGAGCGTGTTGCGCGGCGCGTCGTAGATCTCGTTGTAGCGACCGAGGTAGCACGAGTCGTGATACGCGACCTTGAGCCGCTGCCCGTGCTCGGTGTCGAGCGGCACGCGACCGGCTTCGAGCAACCGCTCGATGTAGTCGGTGTGGTGAATGACTTCGTAATTGCCACCGATGTCCGGAAACTCGCTGCCCATTTGATGGAAACAATGCGGGCAGAAAGTCACGATGGTTTTCACGTTGTAGCCGTCGAGCGTTTCGATCACGCCCTTGGCGAGCATCTGATACAGATACTCGTTGCCCATTCGACGGGCCGGATCGCCGTGACAGGTCTCTTCCTGGCCGAGAATCGCAAAGCGCACGTTCGCCGCCTGCAAAATGCGCGCGAACGCCACCGTGATTTTTTTGGCGCGATCGTCGAACGATCCCATGCAACCGACCCAGAACAGGATGTCGGCCTTCTCGCCCTTCTCCACCAGCTCGGCCATCGTGGGGATGTCCATCCCCTCGGCCCACTGCGCTCGGTCCGACGCACTGAAGGCCCACGGGCTGCCGTTGCGCTCGAGACTCGTGAGCGCCGGTGCCAGCTCGTCCGGAAAGCGCGACTCCATGAGCACCAGATCGCGACGCAACTCGTTGATGATGTCGAGCTGGTCGATGCTGACCGGGCACTCCGTCACGCAGGCGCGGCAGCTGGTGCACGCCCACAGTTCTTCTTCGGTGATCCAGTCGTCGAGCAGGTTCTTGGCGAGCACCGCCGTCTGCGCTTCGCTGGCCGTACCGCCGCTCGCTGCAATCGCATCGAGCGTTGTCGCCTTTTCGGTCAATCGCGCACGCGTTTTCACGACGATCATGCGCGGTGACAGCAGCTTGCCCGTCGTGTTGGCCGGACAGACGGCGGTGCAACGACCGCACTCGGTGCACGAATAGCCGTCGAGCAGGTTCTTCCAGCTCAGATGCTCGACATCGGACGCGCCGAACTGTTCGGCATTCTCGGCTTCGAGATCCATCGGGCGCATGGCGCCGATGCGGCCCGGGCCGCTCGTGTTGGAGAACCACACGTTGATGAGCGACGTGAGCACATGCAGGTGCTTGGAACCGGGCAGATGATTCAGGAAGTACAGAATCAATACGGCATGAATCCACCACGACCCACGCGCCACAAGGTGCGCCGTTTCCGCCGACACGCTACTGAACAGCGGCAGTAACAACCCGGAGATAATGCGACCGTCTGGCGACGCGCCCGTACGCAGCTCCATCACGAACAACAGCAACAGCGTGAGCATGAGCGTCGCGATCATGCTCAGGATGAACACGGCGTCGGCGCCACTCACCTCAGCGAAGCGCTTCGGCTTGATCACCAGACGACGGTACAGCAGATACACCACGGGGATCAGCACGAAGACCGCGAAGATCTCCTGCGACACGACGTACGGGAGGTACAGGAACCGCGGAAGAATCACGTCCCAAGTGAAGGGCGTGTAGAGCCCTTGGATCATGATCTCGAGCGTACCGAGGCCGAGCACACAGAAACCCCAGAACACGAGGGCGTGCATCATGCCGCCAACCGGGTCGCGCAGAATTTTGCTCTGCCCGAGCCCGATCAGCAGGAAGTTTTTCGTGCGCTGATCGGGGTGGTCGGTACGCACTTCCTCGTGGCCGATATTCAGCCAGCGCTTCAGCCGTTTCGCGCTGCGGGCGAAGAACCCGAGCGCGACGGCGAGAATGACCGCGAAGACGAGATTCGAGACCCCCATGTTCCCGGTCAGCCTTGCGCCTTGGCAGCCTTCACGGCGGCGGTGAGCGCCGGCATGATCTCGAACACATCACCCACGATGCCGTAGTCGGCAATCTTGAAGATCGGGGCGTCCTTGTCCTTGTTGATCGCCACGATCGTCTTTGAGGTGCGCATACCGGCCAGGTGCTGAATGGCGCCCGAAATGCCGACGGCCACGTACAGGTTCGGGCTCACGTTGCGTCCCGTCTGGCCGATCTGATCCGAGTGCGGGCGCCAGCCCTCGTCGGTCACCGCGCGGGTTGCCCCCACAGCGGCGTTGCCGAAGGCGTCGGCAAGATCTTCGCACAGCTTGAAGTTCTCGGGCGCCTTGAGGCCGCGACCACCGGCCACGATCACCGGCGCGTCGTTGAGATCGAGCTTGCCGGTGTTGCCTTGCTTGAGCTCCACCACCTTCACGCGCGACGCCAGTGGATCAGCGGCCGACGTGATCGAGGTGGTCGCGAGCGCCCGCGGCGCCTCCGCCGGCTGGAACGCCGCCGGACGCACCGACAACAGCGCCGGCGTCCCGGAGAGCGCCAACGTGGCGATCACCTTGCCGTTCATGTTGAAGTGCTGACCCAACACCGCGCCGCCGTCCACCGTGAAGCCGGTGAGATCGGCGGCGAGACCGACGCCCAGCTTCGCCGCCACGCGCGGTGACAAGTCGCGTCCCTGCGCGGTTGCGCTGAACAGCGCGTAGCCGTACGTACCGCTGCCTAGCTGTTGGGCCACCGTCGCTGCGAGGGCTTCGGGATTGTACTGCGCGAATCCGGCGTGCTCGAGCACGAGCACCGAGTCGGCACCGTACTGCGCCAGCGAGGCCGCCTTGGCACCAATGCCAGCGTCACCGGCGAGGAGCGCATGCACGCTGCCGCCACCGGAGAGATCGGCCAGAGCACGACCGGCGGTCACGGCTTCGAGCGCCACCTTGCGCAGGTCGCCACCACGCACTTCTGCGAATACGAGAACGTTGGCCATCTCAGAGCACCTTCGCTTCGGTCTGGAGGAGTCGTACGAGCTCGGGCACCGCGGCGGAACTGTCACCGAGAATGCGACCGGCAGCCCGTTCGGGGGGCAGCGCCATCTTGTGCACCGTCACCTTCGCGTCGCCGAGCTGCGCCGGCTTCACGTCGAGCGGCTTCTTCTTGGCGGCCATAATGCCCTTGAGCGATGGCAGCCGTTCCTTGTTCAGGCCGTCGTCGATGGTGAGCACCGCAGGAAGCGGGAACTCCATGACTTCCGTCGCGCCTTCGAGTGCGCGTTCGGCCCGACCGGTGCTGCCGGAGATGTCGAGCTTGAAGACGTTCGTCACGCACGGCAGATCGAGCAGCTCGGCCACCATCGGGCCCGTCATCTGATTCATCGAATCGATGGCGATGCGTCCGAAGAGGACGAGGTCGTAGCCGCCCTCTTTGATTTCGGCGGCGAGCGCACGCGCAATGGCGAGACCGTCGGCCGGAATGCTATCGGCCTTCAGCAGCACTCCGCGATCGGCACCCATGGCGAGCGCCTTGCGAATCTGCTCCTGTGCCGCGTCGGGTCCGAGGGAGATCACGGCCACTTCACCCACATTGCCGTTCTTCTCCTTCAACTGCAGCGCGGCTTCGATCGCCCACAGATCGAAGTCGTTGACGTCGTACTTGAGACCCGCTTCATCTACGCGGGAGCCGTCAGCGGTGATGGCGAACTTCACTTCCATGACCGGGACGCGCTTGATGCACACGGCGATCTTCACCGCGGACGCTCCGTAAAAGAGGCTGATAAAGAATCTGCGAGGTAGGAACTACTTCGCTGGGGAAGCTAGGCGCGGGTCCCCCCGCCGGCAATGCGACGGGAGCGTCACCTTTTGGCCGCTCCGCTCACCCCTACTTGAACGCGTTAAGTCCCGTAATGGCCTGTCCGAGAATGAGCGAGTGCACGTCGTGCGTCCCCTCGTACGTATAGACGCTCTCGAGATTTGCCATATGGCGCATCGCGCTGTACTCGGCCAGGATGCCGTTGCCGCCGAGCAAGCGACGCGCTTCTCGGGCGATGTCGGTGGCGATGCTGACGTTGTTGCGCTTGGCCAGCGACACCTGCGTGGGCGTGAAATTGCCGGCGTCCTTGAGGCGACCCAGGTGCAGCGACACCAGCTGCGCCTTCGTGAGTTCGGTGAGCATGTCGGCCAAGCGGACCTGCTGGATCTGAAAGCCGCCGATCGGCTTGTCGAACATCACGCGATTCTTCGAGTACGAGACTGCCTCCTCGAAACAGGCCATGGCGGCGCCAAGCACGCCCCACGAGATGCCGTAGCGCGCCTGCGTCAGGCACATGAGCGGGCTCTTGAGCCCCTTTGACTCGGGCAGGATGGCGTCGGCCGGCACGTGTACGTCGGTGAGCACCAGCTCCGAGGTGTAGCTGGCTCGCAGCGAGAGCTTGCCGTGCTGATCCTTGGCGTGGAAGCCCGGCAGCGATGTGTCGACGACAAAGCCGCGGATGCTGCTGTCGTCGGTGCTGTCGCCGGTCTTGGCCCAGACAATGGCGACATGCGCCTTGGATCCGTTGGTGATCCACATCTTGCCGCCGTTGATGATCCAGCTGCCGTCGGCCTGCTGCTTGGCGCGGGTGATCATCCCCGACGGGTTCGACCCGTAGTCGGCTTCGGTGAGGCCGAAGCAGCCGATCATCTCCGCCTTGGCGAGCTTGGGCAGATAGTGCTGCTTCTGCGCTTCCGATCCGAAGGCAAAGATCGGATACATGACGAGCGCGCCCTGCACCGACGCGAACGAGCGGATGCCCGAGTCGCCGCGCTCCAGTTCCTGCATGATCAGCCCGTAAGCCACGCTCGAGAGGCCGGCGCAGCCGTACTCCTCGGGGAGGTTAGCGCCCAATACGCCGAGCTCGGCCATCTCGGCCACGAGCTCGTCGGGGAAGCGTCCCTGCACATAGCACTCGCCGATGATCGGCAGCACGCGCTCGTCCACGAACTTCCGGATCGTGTCTCGAATGGAGCGCTCTTCTTCGGTGAGCGCCGCATCGATGTTGAACAGGTCGGCGGCGTGCGCCTTGAGCTCGACGGAGGGCAGCGCGGCGATCGCGCTCGCGGACAGGAGATCAGTCGACATGTGGGAAGCCTTTCAGCTGGAGAAGCGAGGGGGTATTCGGCGAAATCTAGCGTGTTACCAAGGTGAAGCGACCATCACGCTCGAGTTTGGTTGACATACGAGTTAATGCGCTGTCCTATCACTTGGTTCACACGACATGACTTTTTTCTCATGAGGACATGATGCATCGTTGGCCGTCGTTCGTTCGTTCCGCCGTTCTAACCCTCGCCTTGGCCGCGTGCTCGAGCGGCGGTGATGGCGGCACGACGCAACCGCCCGTCACCCAGAGCATTGGGCTGTCCCTGTCTGCCACGTCGGGCACAATCGCCCGCGGCGCCTCGGGGAATTCCACGATCACCGTGAGTCGGGTGGGTGGCTACTCGGGGAGCGTGGCGCTCACCACCGAGAATTTGCCGACGGGTGTCACGGCCGACTTTACGCCGTCGACGCTGTCCGGGTCAGCGACCAGTGCGACGGTGGTGTTCAACGTCGGAACGACGGCGGCGGCGGGATCGAGCACGATCACGGTGCGTGCGGCGGGCAGTGGCGTGACGGCCGTAACGAGCACGTATGCGTTGACCATTCCGGCACCGGCGGTGGCGCTCACGGCGGGCAGCGGGGCCACTTCCATCGTGGTTGGTGGATCGGCAACCGTACCGATCACGATCACGCGTTCCAACGGCTTCACTGATGCGGTGACATTGGCGGCGACGGGGCTCCCCACCGGTGTAACGGCGACGTTCACGCCGGCGACGATCGCGGCGGGTTCGACGACCAGCACGCTCAGTCTGACCGTCGCGGGCACGGCGACCCCTGGCGCGAGCACGATCACGATCAGTGCGTCGGGTACCGGTGTGACCACGCAGACGGCAAGCCTGGCGCTCACGCTGACGGCGGCCGCGACACCGGCCGTCTCGCTCACGTCGACTCCGGCCGCCGTGAGCATCGTGGCGGGTACGAACGGCACCACGGCCATCGGCGTGTCACGCACCGGCGGCTTCGCTGGTGACGTCACGCTGGCGCTGGAAGGCGCACCGGCCGGTGTAACGGGCGCGTTCTCGGCCAATCCGGTGTTGGCGGCGGGCACGGCCAGCACGCTGACGATTACGACTACGGGTGCCGCCGTGCCGGGCATCTACAATCTCACGGTGCGTGGTACCGGTACCGGCGTGACGGCGGCCACGACGACCGTAGCGGTCACCGTTGCCGCGGCACCGGCCATTACCGTAGCGGCTACACCCGCTGCGGTCACGGTCGCAGCAGGCAGCGCGGTGACTACGGCGGTCACGATCACGCGCGTAGGTGGCTACGCGGCTGACGTCGCGCTGGCGGCCACGGGCCTACCGGCCGGTGTGACGGCAGGATTTGCCCCGGCAACGCTTACCGGCGCGACGCTTACCAGCACGCTTACGCTGACGTCGACCACTGGTGCAGCCGTTGGCGCGGCTACGGTCACGGTGACCGCGTCGGGCACCGGCGTGACGGCGCGGACGGCGACCGTTAACCTCACGGTCACGGCTGCTCCGACGTACACGACGGCCGCGACCGCCGTGACGGCGCAGCAGGGCACGGCCGGCACGAGCACGGTAACACTCACGCGTGGCGGTGGATTCGCCGGTCCGGTGAACCTCGCGGTCACGGGATTGCCGGCCGGTGTGACGGCCGCGTTCAATCCGGCGACTGTGACGGGCACGACCTCAACGCTCACGCTCACGGTGGGCGGTGCGGTTGCCGCGGGCAACTACACCGGCGTGATCACGGGCACGACGGCGGGACTGGCGGATGTCACGGCGAACGTGGCGCTTACGGTCACGGCGACGGGTGGTGGGACGGGAAATGTGAACTGGCAATTCTGCGAGACCGGCCGCTTCCCGCTCTGGTTTGCGTTCCGTGACGGTACGACTGGCGCGTGGACACGAGTGACCGCTGGCGCCAATCAGACCTACTCGTTCACCATCAACAGCGCCGTGGGCGGCGTGGCGTACGCGCAGCCGCTCAGCGGCGGGCCGGCGCAGGTCACCGTCAACTACTTCACGCGCACCGAACTCACGCAGATGGGCACCCTCGAGTGCGTGAACAATCGTGCGACGAAAGCGCTCACCGGCTCTTTCGCCGGACTGGCTTCAGGCCAAACCGGAACGGTGAATGTGGGCAGCTCACTCGGCTCGGCAGCGTTCCCGACCACGACGTTCAGTCTCGATGCGGATGACGGTGCGACCGATCTCCTTGCGTTCCGGACGACCACGGTCAGTGGCGGAACTTCCGTCTCGATCGCGGCCGATCGCGCGGTGCTCCGACGTGACGTGAACTACACGGCGAACAGCGCGATTCCGGTGATTGACTTCAACGGGGCTGAGTCGTTCCCCGTGCAAACGGCGCAGTTCACCGTGAACGGCGGCGGCAGCGACATCGTTCAAGTGTACGCCAACTTCCAGAGCACCAACGGCAGTTTCTCCGGCTTCGCGTTCGGTGCGCTGTTCGGCGGGGCGTCGCCGTATACCGTCTATGGCATTCCGCTGGCGCGTACGCGTGCCGGCGACCTGCACATGGCCATCGCTCTGGCTTCCACGTTCAGCGGCAGCGAGGTATCCCAGACACGCCTCGTCGCACAGTACAATCGTGAATTGGCGAATCGCACGCTCACGATCGGCCCGTCGCTCACCGTGCCGGCCATCACCGTCGCCGGTACGTCGCCCTTCGCCCGACTGAAGTCGAGGGGCAGTTGGCAGGCAGACTATGCGGACGCGGTCGGTGCTGGATTCACACAATCCGCCGGCACAGCGCGTTCGTGGACACTCTTGGCATCACGCGGCTATTTCGGTGCATCGGGTGAATACGACCTCGAAACGCCAGACTTCAGTGGTGTGGTCGGCTTTGACAACAACTGGGGACTTCGCACCGGCGTCGCGACAACGTGGACGACCAACGCTCAGGGTGGTCTCACCGGCTTCAACCAGATCATCGAAGGCGCCTCGTTCAAGACGGCGGCGCGAATCGGTACTGTGACACCGTAAGCCATACCAGCTCAACAGGACGACACGGGGGACGCGCAGTTTGCGCGTCCCCCGCGTTGGTTGCGAAGACAGTGACGGAATACGTCACCTCGCGTGTGCACCGTCACCGAGCGCACGAAAACCGGACCGACATTTGCTTTGCATGCATCGCACGTGACCGCGCGTACTCGCGCGGCGTACTTCTCAGCCTGTACAAGCGAGACGATGCGATGAAAGCATGGTTACCGTTCCTTCTGTCCGCGGCGGTTCTGACCGCCGCGTGTTCCGACGATGACATCGTCAATCCGTCTGCCACGCTCGGCGTGTCGCTCGGCCAGACCGCCTCAGCCGTTGTTGTCGGCGGTAACACGACGGTGCCGATCACGCTCACGCGCGGCGGTGGTTTCAGCGGTTCGGTGAATCTGTCGGCCGAAAATCTCCCCACGGGCGTCACGGCAACCTTCACGCCCGCCACCGTGGCCGGCGGCACCACCAGCAGCGTGCTCACCCTCACCGCCGCCAGCACCGCCGCCGCAGCCACCAGCACGATCACGGTTCGTGCGACGGGCAACAACGTGAGCGCTGGCACCGCAACACTGCCGCTCACGGTGTCCAGCAACGGTCTGACGCTCGCCGCCAGTGCGACCACCGCGATGGCCGCGCAAGGAGCCGCCACGACTATCCCCGTGGTGATCAATCGCATCGGCACCTTCAGCGGTGATGTCACGTTGTCTGCCGAGAATCTGCCGACTGGCGTCACGGCGACGTTTGCGCCCGCCACGATCACTGGCACGAACCGCGTAAGCACGCTCACGCTGGCGGCGGCCGCCACGGCCGTCGCAGGCGTGAATACCATCACGATCCGCGGCGCCGGCACTGGCGTTGGCGCGCAGACGCAGACGATCGCCTTCACCGTAGCGCCATCCACGACCGCCGGCTTCGGCTTGTCGACCGCCCCCGCCGCGCTCAGCGTGCAGGCCGGCGCATCGGTGGCCAGCGCGATCACGGTGTCGCGTCAGAACAGCTTCGCGGGCAATGTGCAGCTGGCCGCAACGGGCGCCCCGACCGGCATGACGATCACGTTCACCCCGAATCCGGCAACGGGCACCGCGGTCGCCATCACGGTAGCGACCACCTCGGCGACGCCGGCTGGCGTGTACGTGTTGCCGATCACGGGTACCTCGACCGGTGCCGCGAACTACGTGAGCACCCTCACGGTGATTGTCACCGCGCCGTAACCTCGCGACTTATCCAGTCGCTTTTCGTCGCTTCTCAAGCGGCGTGACATCACGGCGCGCGGCGGGGGTAATTCCCACGTCGCGCGCCTTTTGTCGGAACGCCGTGCCGTGGTCCACCGGCTGACCGGTTTCGTGCTGCCACTGATGCACCATCTCGTGCAGCAGCGTGTGCATCGCTTCGCGCCATCCGTGTCGCGTGATGTGCGTGCGTGACATCACGATCTCGGGCGGCGTGTGACGCGAACCCGGATCGTAATGACCGAGTCGCGTGGCCATCTTCCCCGACAAGCGCAGCGGAATCGCTGTCAGCGCGCCCGCGAACCACTTCGCGTTGAGGTCGCGATGGGCTTCCATGAGCTGCGCGATGATCGAGACGTCACCTGGCCGCGCCGGTTCCTGTCGGCGTACCGAGGGGCCACGCTCTACGTCGAAGGCCAGAATCGCTTCGCGCGCGGTGGTCCGCTCGGTCTTGTTGCGCGCCGTGGCGAAGGCGACGATTGCGCGTAGCACCGCCTCCGGCGCTTCGGCGTAGCCTTCGTGAATACGCAGCGTACGGCCGATGAGCGACACCATCACGGTGCGCGTGCGCATGAGCACCAGCGCATCCACGCCGCGCAGTCCAAGATCTTCGAGGCGCGAAAACAGGACCGCCGTGCGGGCGCGCACGGCCGTGCGACCGCGCGACGGACGCGTGTCGTCGGCCACCGGCTTCGGCGGCACCGGCACGAACGCCGGCGTGAGCACCGGCGAAAAGACCTGCGTAAACAATTGCGACACCGCGCTGGTCACGCTCTGCGTGAACGAGGGCGCGGGCACGGTTGGCGGTGTCACAACGGGCACCACCGGCAACGACGCTTCGGACGCGGCCGGAGCCGCGTCGAAAAAGTCGAACCCCAATTGCGTGTGCCGGCTACTCATCGACGCGGAAGATGCGCCCCCTACTGGGCTCCGCGCAACGTATTGACCATTTCGGTGAGCGCGTCAATTTCGTCGCCCACGATGTCATGACCGATTCCCGGATAGATCCGCAAGTCGACCGACGCATCAAGCTGGCGGAACACCTCGGCCGACGACCGCACAATGGCCTCGGGGATGTGACTGTCGGCGTTCCCGCAGGCGAGCAGCACCGGCGTTCCGCCCAGCGACCCTCGGTCATCGCGCGCCACCAACGGGTCGCCGATCAACCCACCCGCCAACGCCGCAACGCCACCGAAACGCACGTCGGACTTGGCCGCCATCGTGGCGTATTCGAGCATCAGACAGGCGCCTTGCGAGAAGCCCACCAAAATGATGCGCTCGCTCGGAATGCCCCCCGCCCGCACCTGCTCCACCGCCGCCCCCACCGACGCCAACGCGCTGCTCAACCACGGCTCGTTCTGTTCGCGCGGATCGAGAAAGCGCTTCGGATACCAGCTGTTGCCCACGGCCACCGGTGCCACCAATGCCGCATCGGTGGCTTTCGCGGCCTTGGCGATCGGCAGCATGCCCTCGGCGCTGCCGCCGCGCCCGTGCACCAGCACAAGCGCGTACGACGCCTCCGTAAGCGGCGTGCCGGCCATGAGTGGGGACACGCTGCCGTGCGGCCCCGCCCGTTGTGCTGCAGTTGTGTCGTTCACGAACTCGCCTCCATCGTCTCAGGAATCGGCAGTGACCGACCCGGGTGTGAGAGCATCCCGCGATCACCGTCGAAGCCGTCGTAGGGCCACGGCGACCGGTCGATGTCTTCAATGTGCGCCTCGATCTGCTCGCGATGCTCCTCGAGCCACGGCGGCAGACGCAACGTCGAACCGGTTGTGCTCACCGGCTCGTCTATCAGGAAGCCGGGGCCCATCGTGGCCAGCTCCACGATATGTCCATCGGGATCCTTGGTGTAGATACTCTTGAAGTACACGCGGTCCATCACCGGCGACACGTTGATGCCGGCGTCGAGCAAGCGATCACGAAACATGAGCTGCTCCGTTTCGTTCGACACCGCCAGCGCGTAGTGATGGCCCTGCCCCGTGCCCATGTGCGAGCGGCGCTCGGTGGCCGGACGCTCGAGATACGTGACCAGCGAGCCGGGACGCGCATCGGGGCTGCCCCACGACCAGTGGCGCGTACCCGGATCATCGAAGTTCTCCGTTTGCTTCACGAGCGACAGGCCGAGCACACCGCGCAGAAATTCGTCGGTACGCTCCACGTTCGCCGTCATCGCGGTGAGATGGTGCATGCCGCGGGTAAGCGCCATCGCCGGATCGATCGTCGTGACCGGGTCCGGCCACGTGAGCGTCGCGATCAACGCTTCATCGCGACCGCCGCGCACCAATTCCGCCGGCGGCGTACGCTGCAACATGGTGCCGGCCTGCTCGTTGAAGAGCATGCCAGGGCCATCGGTCGCGATCTCGAGAATCACGCCGTCCGGGTCGCGGAAGTAAATCGACGTGAAGTACTGCCGGTCGTACGGACCACGCACGCGCAGGCCGAGATCGGTGAGCCGACGCTTCCACCGCAGCAGCGCATCGCGATCGGCGACCCGCAGCGCGACGTGATGCGTGCCGCCGATACCGGTGCGGCCGCGTGGCGCCCGCGGCCATTCGAAGAACGTGACCACCGTGCCCGCACTGCCGGTTTCGTCGGCGAAGTACAGGTGGTAGCTGCCGGGATCATCGAAATTGACCGTGGTTTTGACCAGGCGCAGGCCAAGCACGCGGGAGTAAAAGTCCACAGTCCGCTGCGCGTTGCTGGCGACGAGCGTGACGTGGTGAAGACCGACAATCTGTGCGGTGGCGGACATGCTGTCCTCCTGCCCGTCTGGCGGGCGGTGAATATCTTAGTACTAAGATATAGCCCTTTCCGCCAAGGTCAAGAGCTGCTACCGACGGTCCAGCGTGGCGGACATCGGGCCCGGCACAAAGACACCCTCGTGGTAGCCCCACGCCCGCACGGTGATCTGCGAGGCCGTGGCTTCGATCACGTTCAGCGCCGAGGGGCGATGCTTTCGACTTCGACTGGAGAGGGTGTTCGCGCCGCTCACCAGGAACCGGCCGGTGCGTCGCGGCACCACGTCGGCGCGCGCCTCGTGATCGTGTCCGGTGCACACCACATCGACCGGCAGCGCCGCCAGACGGTCGAGGGCCGTCTCCGGCTGCTTGAGGCCCCACCGGTGCGAAAGTCGGCCGCGCACGACGTTGTGGTGCACCACCAACAACCGCAGATCGCCCGCCGGGCTGGCGGCGAGTTCGCGCTGCGCCCAGTCGAACTGCGACGCGGTCAGTCCGCCTTTGACCCGCCAGTCACGCGGATACCACGTAACCGCCTGCGGCAGCATGCCGGCAGCGGAGTTGAGCCCAACCATGGTCACGCCAGGTACACGGACGACGGGCTCCAACACCGGGTTGATGTACTGCCGGTAGCCATCGTGGAGCCGGCTGGCATCCCCCCAGCCGAAGGGGGCGTGCCACCAGGCGGTGTCGTGATTCCCCGGGACTTCGATCGTGGGCGCTACGGCGCGGAACTGCTCGAGGATCGCGCGGGCGCGCTCGAACTCTTTCACGCGTGCGCGCTGCGAAAAATCGCCGGAGATGACGATGGCGTCGATACGCGATGTGGCCGCCACCTGAAGTGCGGCGGCCACATGTTCAGCCACGAACGGGAAGCCGCAGTGGATATCGGAGACGTGCAAAATGCGACGGAGCACCGCGCCGGTGTCCGGATCAGCCAAGGCGCGCGATCACGGCGTCGGTGAACTGATCGGTGGTGGAGGTGCCGCCAAGGTCGCGCGTGAGCACGGCCCCGTCGCGGATGGTGCCTTCGAAGGCGTTCCGAATGCTCGTCGCCCGCCCACGATCGCCGATGTGATCGAGCATCATACACGCCGCGAGTACGAGCGCGCCCGGGTTCGCGATGTTCTTGCCGGCGATGTCGGGCGCGGTGCCATGCACGGCTTCGAAGATCGCGGCGTTGGTGCCGAAGTTCGCACCGGGCGCGAGACCCAATCCGCCCACGAGCCCCGAGATCTCGTCGGAGAGAATGTCGCCGAAAAGGTTGGTGGTGACGACGACGTCGAACTGCTCGGGGCGCATCACCAGGTGCATCGCCATGGCGTCGATGATGCGCTCTTCAAACTGCACGCGTCCCTCGTACTCACGGGCGATCATGCGGCCGACATCGAGGAACAGTCCCTGTGAGAACTTGAGGATGTTCGCCTTGTGCACCAGCGTGACTTTCTTGCGATTGTGCGCGATCGCGTAGTCGAACGCGTAGCGCACGATACGCTCCGAGCCATGCCGCGTGATGATCGCCACCGACTCGGCGGCCGCTTTCGGATCGTCGCCGATCTTCACGTAGTGCTCGACGCCGATATACAGCCCTTCGGTGTTCTCGCGCACGAGCACGATGTCGACGTTGTCAAAGCGACCCGGCACGATCGTGTACGCCGGGCGGACGTTGGCGTAGAGATCAAAGGTCTTGCGGAGGGCGACGTTGATGGAGCGGAAGCCTTCGCCGACCGGCGTCTCCAGCGGGCCCTTGAGGGCTACGCGGGTGCGCTTGATCGAGTCGAGGGTGGCGTCGGGGATCGGGTCGTTCCAGCGCGCCACGCCGGCCATACCGGCAACCTGGCGGTCCCATTCGACATCGGCGCCCGCGGCGGCCAGAATGCGAACGGTGGCGTCGGCGATGGACGGTCCGATGCCGTCGCCGGGGATGAGCGTTATGGGAGTAGCCATACCAAATAAGATCGTCTGACGCGCACGGGGAGTGAAGTCGCGTGCTGGAATGCCGCAGATTGGGAGACGGCACGTCCAAACTGGAGTACGCCCTGCCCCAATTTTCCGAAATTTGCACAGGTCTTCATTGACACGGGCATGTACCAGAGCGTACACCGTATGCCATGTCCTCCCCCTCCCCTACCTCCGGCCTGCTCAAACAGGTCCCGTGGATCGCCATCGCTGTGCTCGGCGCCGGCGCCCTCGCCACCGTCGCCCTGAACAAGGGTGAGACGATCAGCGCTGCGTGGTTGCTTACCGCGGCGGTCTGCACCTACCTCATCGCGTACCGGTTCTACAGTCGCTTCATCGCGGCCGACATCTTCGGCCTCGACGCCACCCGGTCGACACCGGCGGAGCGACTCGATGACGGTCGTGACTACGTGCCGACCAACAAGTGGATCGTGTTCGGCCACCACTTTGCGGCCATCGCCGGTCCGGGCCCGCTGGTTGGTCCCACCCTGGCGGCCCAGTTCGGCTTCCTCCCCGGCGCTCTCTGGATTCTCGTGGGTGTGGTGCTTGGTGGTGCGGTGCAGGACTTCGTGATTCTCTGTGCCTCGATCCGCCGCGACGGCAAGTCGCTGGGTCAGATGGCAAAGGAAGAGATCGGCACGGTGGCCGGCGCCACGGCGCTCGTGTCCATTCTCGGCATCATGATCATCCTGATCTCGGTGCTGGCGCTGGTCGTGGTGAATGCCTTGCGCGACAGCCCGTGGGGTACGGTCACGATCGGTCTCTCGATTCCGATCGCGATGTTGATGGGCGTGTATCTGCGCTGGATCCGGCCGGGTGCCGTACTCGAGGCGACGGGCGGCGGCCTGGTGCTGCTGTTCCTGTCCCTGTACGCGGGCAAGTGGGTATCGGAGTCGGCCACATGGGCGCCGGTGTTCACGCTGAGTGGCGTGACGCTCTCGCTGTCGATCATGGTGTACGGCTTTTTTGCCTCGGTGCTCCCGGTGTGGATGCTGCTCGCGCCGCGTGACTACCTGTCGGCGTTCGTGAAGATCGGCGTGGTGCTGGCGCTCGGCGTCGGCATCATCGTGGTGCTCCCGGACATGGAGATGCCGCCGGTCACGAAGTTCATCGACGGTACCGGGCCGGTGTTCGCCGGGAAGCTGTTCCCGTTCGTGTTCGTCACGATTGCCTGCGGCGCCATCTCCGGCTTCCATGCGCTGATCTCCTCGGGCACCACGCCCAAGTTGCTGCGTCGCGAGCCCGATGCCCGCCTGATCGGCTACGGTTCGATGCTCACCGAGTCGCTGGTGGCCACGATGGCGTTGATCGCCGCGTGCGTGCTCACGCCCGGCATCTACTTCGCGATCAACTCGCCGGCGGCCGCGATCGGCACCACGACGATGAGCGCGGCCGACGCGATCAACGGATGGGGCTTGTTCAAGACCATTTCGGCGGCGGACCTCGACAATCTCGCGCGTCAGGTCGGCGAGAACTCGCTGCTGTCGCGCACGGGTGGCGCGCCCAGCCTCGCGGTGGGCATGGCCCACCTGTTCTCGCGCGCGCTCGGCGGTGAAGCGGCGATGTCATTGTGGTACCACTTCGCCATCATGTTCGAAGCGCTGTTCATCCTGACCACGCTCGATGCCGGCACGCGCGTTGGCCGCTTCATGCTGCAGGATCTGCTCGGTCAGGTGTACAAGCCGCTGGGTCGGGTGTCCTGGTATCCCGCCGTGGTGTTGTGCTCCGGGTTGTTCGTGTCGATGTGGGGATACTTCCTGTATCAGGGTGTCACGGATCCCCTGGGCGGCATCAACTCGCTGTGGCCACTGTTCGGTATTTCGAATCAGCTGCTGGCCACGGTGGCGCTGTGCGTCGGCACAACGGTGATCGTGAAGATGGGTAAGGCCAAGTACGCGTTCGTCACCATCATCCCGCTCGTCTGGCTGGTGATCGTGACGTCCACGGCTGGCCTGCTCAAGATCTTCTCGAGCGATCCGAAGCTCGGCTTCCTGTCGCACGCGCGCCTGATCGAAGGGCAGATCGCGGCCGGTACACTTCCGGCGAACATCAAGTCGCTTGAAGCAGCGCAGCGCATGATCTTCAACGACCGCCTCGATGCGGCCGTGGCCGGCTTCTTCCTGGTGTCGGTGGTCGTGATTCTGACCGCGTCGATCATCGAGTGGGTGAAGGTCATGAACGGCAGCAAGGCGGCGGTGTCGAGCGAGACGCCATACGTGCGCACCCAGCTGGTCGACGCGTAACGCCGACGGGCAGGTTCCGCTCGACGGCTTGTACGAAATCGGGGGCGACGGCACATGCCGTCGCCCCCGATTTCGTCAGCGTAGCGTTCGACAGTAGCCCACGCGCGCTTCGATGGAGCGCGGCAGCAGCCAGCGGAGCATCGGCACGCTGGCGCCGGCCGTCGCGCCCGTTGCCGCGGCCAACCCGGTGGGGCCATCGGAGAAGGCGTCGAGCCGCCGATGCATCCGCCGACGGACCTCCGGCGCACCCGGCATGCCAGCCATGGCGTCGATGGCGCGGTCGAGGGCGGCATGTCGCGTCGTCGATGCGCCGAAGAGCATCTCGCGTGTGCTGACACAGGCGCCATCGGCAATCGCCTCGAGCAGTCGAACGCGAGACGCGAGCGGCCGTGTCGTGTCAGCGACCTCCGCGAGCACGGCAGGCGAGAGTGGATCCACGCGTCCCGCCACCCGGGCACCGGGCGGAATCTGCCGGGCCGTATCACTCGCCGCGTACACACTTGCCGCCGTCGCCGACACCACCGCACCCGAGACCGTGAGCAGGGACAGGATCAAGAGACGACTCGTCGTCATCGACGTCGGCAGTGACATGGGCGGGACTCTGGCTCTCGCAAAAAGGCGGGTCACGAACGAACTTACGGACAGACCGCGCGCCGACCGACCCGACGTCGGGCGCTCACCCACCCTACGAGCCAGCATGACCGAGGTCACCCTCGTGTCACACCGGCGCCTCTCATCGTCACGCCATGTCACACGCAGCGAATGCCACGCCGTGGAAAGTCACGATGCGTCGTTGGATCGCGACGGTGCATCGGATCATCGGCGCGCCGGATTACGAGACGTATCTGGCGCACATGCAGCGCAAGCATCCCGGTTGCACCCCGCTCGATGCCCGGGCGTTCGAGAAGCAGCGCCTGGTGGACCGTTACAAGCAGCCCGGTTCCCGCTGCTGCTAAGCGTGCCTGGCTAGGCTTCGGCGGGGGTCAGGGCCACCAGCGACATGATCACCGCGGCCACGACGGCCAGCACCGCTCCCATCCCGAAGGCCGCCGGCGAGCCATATCGGTCCCACACCACGCCGAACACAATGCTGGCCGGCAACGCGGCCACGCCGACCGTCGCCTGGTACCACCCGAAGGCCGTGCCACGACGCGCCGCCGGCACCAGATCGGCCACCAACGCCTTCTCGGTGCCTTCCGTGAGGCCGAAAACGACGCCGTACACGCCAAAGAGTGCCCAGGCATGCCACGGGTCGGTCGCCCGGGAGAAACCGGCGTACACGGCCGCGTAGAGCCCCCAGCCGGCCACGATCAGCGGGCGACGCCCCACGCGATCCGACAACGCGCCGGCCGGTGTACTCGACGCACTCTTTACCAAGTGCAGCAGCACCCACACCAGGGGGATGAGCGCCGTGGGCACCCCGAGTTGCGAGGCCCGCAGTAGCAGAAAGGCGTCGGTGGAGTTGCCCAGCGTGAACACGAGGATAGGCAACATCGTGAGCCAGAACGAGCGTGGCAGCGCACTGGCCGGAATGGCCGGAGACGTCCGGGCCTTGGTCGGGGTGACGACCGGCCGACCAGCTGGAGCGACCGCCGAGTCGTGTTGCTCGCGGACGAACGCGATCGCCACCAACACCGCCAGCGCGCCTGGAATGGCCGCCACCCAAAACACCTGGCGCACCGGCATGCCGAGCCATTGGAGACAGGCCAGCGCAATCAACGGACCGACCACGGCACCGGCGTGATCCGCCGCCCGATGGAATCCAAACGCCCGACCACGGAATTCGGGCGGCGTGGAGTCGGCCAGCAGCGCGTCGCGTGGTGCACCGCGAATCCCCTTGCCAACGCGATCCACCAGACGGATCGCCAGCACCTGCGTTGCACTCTGCGCGATCGCCACCAACGGACGCACCAGCGACGCGATCGTGTAACCGGCCACAATCAACGGCTTGCGGCGGGACACCCGATCCGACCACCATCCACTCGCCAGTTTAAGCAGCGAGGCCACCGCCTCGGCGCTGCCCTCGATCACGCCCACCATACTGACCGTCGCGCCCAACGTGCCCACCAGAAACAGCGGGAGCAGCGGCGCGATGATTTCACTGGACGCGTCGGTGAGAAAACTGACGGCGGCCAGCGCGAGCACATTGCGCGTCGGCATCCAGCGCCTGGCGGGCGCCGGTTCGTGCGTTGGCGGGATGGAGCTCATGCGATGACCACCACGGACTCCGGGAAGAACTGGTTGACGCCGCTGCTGGACACCTGGCGAGCACGGCGCGCGTGGATTCTTGAACAACAGATCGCGATCGCCCGCGTCGCGGCACCGACGGGGAACGAAAGCGAACGGGCGGCCATGCTGCAACAGGACTGGTTCGCGTGCGGCCACTTGGTCACGCGGGACTGCGTCGGTAACGTGATCGCCCGGGTGGACCCATCCGGGACGCCCACTCGCCCCGATCGCCGACCGCTCGTCTGCCTGGCGCACCTCGATACGGTGTTCGACGACAGGGAGCCGCTCGCGGTGCGACAGGAGGGCGCTCGCACGTACTGCCCCGGCATCGGTGACAATGGCCGCGGACTGGCCGCCATGTCGGTGCTGGCGCGTGCGCTGCTGCAGCCCGAGGTGCGAGCGCGCCTTCGGCGGCCGATCGAACTCGTGCTGACCGTCGGGGAAGAAGGCGAAGGCAATCTTCGCGGGGCAAGACAGTGGTTCGACGATGCCGCGGCACGTGACGCGATGCCGGTCGCGGCCGTCGCGATCGACGGCCCCGGCGATCGAACCATCGTGCACCACGCCGTCGGTTCACGCCGATGGCGCATCGCGTTCACTGGTGCGGGCGGGCACAGTTGGGCCAATGCGAGCACCCCGAACCCGGTGCACGCCGCCGGCGCCTGCATTGCCGCGATCGCCCGCCTCGCCGAGGCGTCCCGGCCCTCCGGTGTGGTTGCCGTCACACGCATGAACGGCGGCGAACATCTCACCGGCGTGCCAACACACGCCTGGATCGACATCGACCTGCGTTCACTCGAACCGGCACGACTGCAGACCATGAGCGACGAGGTAACGCGCATCGTACGGCGCGCCGCGCTCGATACGTCGCAGCACCACCCGGCGCTGGCGCTGCGCTACAGCATCACCACGCTTGGCGATCGACCCGCCGGGATGATCGACGACCGCCATCCGCTCGTGCTGGCCGCGTGGTCGGCCACCCGTGCCGTGGGACTCGAGCCGCAATCGGCATCGGGATCCACCGATGCCAACGTACCGCTCGCGCGCGGCATTCCCGCTATCGCCATCGGGGCCGGCGGCTCCGGCAGCGCGGCACACACAGCCAGCGAGTGGTACGATGACACCGACAGTAACGTCGGCCTCGAGCGGGCGATCCGTCTGATCGTGGCGCTGGGCACGACCGAACGACTCTTCAGCTAGCCCACGGCGCCGCGTGCGCGCTTACGCGCCGCTGCGCGTATCGTCGTCCACCACTTCCAAAGCCGGCACAGTCGGCCGCGTCGCGAAGAAGAGCGCGCGATGCGACGCGGACCCATGCGTGCGCAGGTACCGGTCCCGCCACCGCGACGCGAATCGCTCGGCATCGTGCGACGGCACCATCGCCCATACGCTGCCACCAAAGCCGGCACCGAACGCGCTCGCGGCATGCGCGCCGAGCTCGCGTGCGTAGCGTGCGAGATGCACCGTTTCCGCGATTTGATTCTCGAGGGCCCGCTCGGCACCGCCCTGGGACCGATCCACCAGTGCGCCGAACTGCTTCACATCACCATTGACCAGCGCGTCGGCGGCGTGCGGCACGATCACGAAGGTTTCGTCGAAGAACTGCTCGAGCCGGGCGATGAGATGATTGGCCGTGAACTCGCTGTCGGCGCCGGCACGCGCGGCGTCCGCCAGTATCGACGGCACATGCGTGACGGGGCCGTTGGATGCCGCTTCGAAGGCTTCGCGTAGCGTGCGCGCGGGCGTTGCCGCGAGCACACCACCGTGGAGATTCCACGCATCGACGAGCCGGTGTGCGGTGCGCGCCGCCCGATTGTAGCGTTCCTTGGCCGCACCGGTTTTCGCTGCCACCACGCCGCTCACGCCGATAACGAACGTGGAGTCCGTGAGCCACGGTACCGATCGCTCATAGGTGACGGGCCCCCAGCGAAACATCTCGAGTCTGTCGGGTTCGCCACACAGAATCGCCGTCTGATCCTGCGCGCCACCAAGGGTCCCCACGCCACGCTCGCCGGCCAGCCGTCCGTAGTCGGCGCCATTCTCGAGCGCACCGATATAGCCGGCCAGTGCCGCGCGATCGGTGATCGTGGTGCGCCACGCGGCCAGAGAAGACAGCGCCGACAACTCCGCGAACGCTAGCGTCAGGCCCACGGTGAGCGCGCTCGAACTTGAGACGCCGGCAGCCGGTGGCAGATTGCTGGCCAAGGCGATGTCGGCCCCACACACCGCGCTGCCGAAGTTGGCAATGAGGCGTCGCAGGACCGTGCGCGGATACACCGCCCACGGCAGCGCGCTGCGGGCCGGCGCATCGAACGAGATCGTAATCGATTCACGGCGCCGCGCATCGCGCAGCGCGGCCACGCGATCGTTGCGGCGGCGGGCGACCAGCACGATGCCGCGCTCCACCGTGCACAGCAGCGAGCGGCCACCGGCGTAATCCACATGCTTCCCAAGCACTTCGATGCGTCCGGGCAGGATCCACACGCGACGGTGGTCGGACGGCACACTGGCATCGTCGAGCGCTTGATGCGCGTCACGCAGCAGAGAGCGGTACGCATTCGCGACCAGCGGCGAGAAGCCGACGCTGTCGAAGCGGCGACGAACGAACAACTCGCTAAGCGGCGGGAACGCGCCGATGGTCATGGACGCGGATCGACCGATGACAGTCGATCGACGACGCCAGCAATGTCCGAGCGACGGGACAGGTCGAGCACCGGCGCACTCAATCGAACGGCGCGCACCGGAACCCCTTCACGCAGCGCGAGGCCTACGGCTTCCGGCAACTCGAACTCGCCGCGCGCGGAGACGGGCACGCGACGGCAGGCGTCCACAATCGCCGACGTGACGGCCCACAAGTTCATGCCGACCCACTTTGCCGACTCACTGGTAAGGTCGAGCGCAGCGCCGGGCTTCTCGATGATGCCGCACAACATGTCATCACGATCAACGTCGAGCACCGCGAACGCGCGCACGCGCTCCGCCTCGATGTTGCCATCGCGCACGAGCGCCTCACGATCGAACGCTACGACGCCAGCGCTGTCGGCCACCGCCAGCGCCCTGAACGCGTTTATCGGGTAGTAATTGTCGGCGTTCAGCACCAGAAACGGTGCATCCCCGAGTACGGCGGCCGCTACTGTCACGGCGTTGGCCGTGCCGATCGGCGCTGGCTGCACCACGAAGCGGAGACGCACGCGCGACGGCGGCGCTTCGCGTGTGAAGTACTGTCGCACCGCATCATGATCCGGTCCGATCACGAGCAGCACATCGGTGATGCTCGCATCGGCGAGGGCCGAGAGGAGATAGTCGAGAAACGGGCGTTTGATCGGGATCATCCCTTTCACACCGGAGTCCGCAGCCGCCACCTGCGAAGCCTCGAGCGTTGCCGTGTCGTCACTGCGACGCATGCGGGTGCCGAGGCCTCCGGCCATGATGACCGCCGATCGGATCATGTCGTGCTGGGTCCCTGCGGCGCGGTGGACGTCTGCCACGCACCACGGGTGAAGTCGGGAAACTTGACGGGCGCACTGCCGTTCTTGATCGACTGCTCACACAACGCGTATGGCACGCTCCACGCGGCGGCATCGTACACGTCGAAGTCAGGTGCGAGCCCTTCACGCATGCACTGCACCAAGCGGTAGGCCATGATGAAGTCCATGCCGCCGTGGCCGCCGTTCTTGCGCGCCATATCGCCGACGGCCGTCCACAGCGGATGCTCGTACTTGCTCTTGAATTCGGCCAGCGGCGTCCACCTCTCTCCACCAGCGGCACCATCGATGTACAGACGTGCGGGATAATCGTTGAAGATCGCCTTCGATCCCTGCAGGTTGTTCAATCGCGAATACGGGCGCGGATTCACCACATCGTGCTGCAGCAGGATCGTGCGCCCCTTGGCCGTCTTGATCAGCGACGTGTTCATGTCGCCGGCTTTGTAGCGTTCCTTCCACTTGGGACTGTCCTTCGGCTCGGCCTTCTCGCGCCATTCGGAGAGTCCGGCTTCCGGCGACGACATCGACACGACGTACTCGAACTTGTCGCCGCGATGAATGCCGAGGTACTGCGCGACCGGCCCGAGACCATGCGTGGGATAGAAGTTCGTATCGCGCTCGGTGTGCGGGAAGCGACGCCACAGGCCTTCGTCCTTGTTCTCGAACAGGATCTCGCGGAGATCATGCAGATACGCCGCTTCCGCGTGCAACAACGTGCCGAAAACGCCTTCGCGCACCATACGCAACACCGTGAGCTCACTGTTCCCGTAGCAGCAGTTCTCCATGAGCAGACAATGCCGCTTCATCTTCTCGGACGTGTCGACCAGCTCCCAGCACTGATCGACCGAGAGGGCGATCGGCACTTCGCTGCCGGCATGCTTCCCTGCCCGCATCGCCGCCAAGACGACCGGCGTGTGCCAAGGCCACGGCGTGGCCGTATACACGAAATCGATGTCGTCGCGTTGCACCAGGCGCTCGAAATCGCGCTCGCCGTTGGTATAAAGCGCGGGGGCCTTGCGTCCCGCCTTCACCACCCGGTCGGCGGCACGCTGTGCTTTCTCGGGGACGATGTCGGCAAGTGCCGTGATCTCCACGCCCTCGATCGCGAGCAGTTCGCCCAGCACCGAGCTCCCACGCAGACCGGTGCCGACGATCGCGATACGCACCGTGCCGTGCTTCTCGAACGGGACACCGAGCATGCTGCCCTTTCCGGCCTGCTGCGGCGGGGTGAGGTCCACACGCCAGTCATCGGTGCTGGCCAGCAATCGCGCTGGCGTGCCGGTGACCGCCGCGGCCGCCAATGCCGCGGCCGCTCCACTCAACAGGTCACGGCGCGAGACGCCGCGCGATTCGCTACGCGATTCGCCGTGATCGCTCCCGTTCGATTCGTCGCTCACGCGTCCATCCGGATGTCGGAGTCGTCGCCGAGGTTCATGCTGCCTTTCACGCCCCGCACCACCACGCGGTCGCCGAGAAACGCGTCGTGCAACTGCGCGTGCTCGATCGTCGTGTGCTCGCCGATCACCGCGTTGGCGACGGACGAGTGGCGCACCGTGCTGCCGGCACCGAGCGACACGTTGGGGCCCACCGTCGCGTGTTCGATGGTGCAGCCGTCTTCGATGTACACCGGCTCGACGATCGTCGCGCCTTCGCCCAGCGCGTCGGGTCGACGGGCACGCCCCTTCTCGAGCATGGTGCGGTTGGTGTCGAGGAGCGTCTCGAGCTGACCGGCATCGTACCATCCGGCGACGTCCACGACTTTGATCTTGGCGCCATGGTCAATCATGTACTGGAAGGCGTCGGTGAGATACCACTCGCCCTTGTTCGGCGCCGTGGTCAGCACATGATCGATACCCTCGTATAGCAACTTCCAGTTCTTGATGTAGTACAGGCCGATGTTCGCCCGCTTGGAAATCGGCTCCTTCGGCTTCTCGACGATCTTGGTCATGTGACCGTGCTCGTCGGTCACCACGACGCCGAATCGCTGATAGTCTTCGACTTCCTTGGTCCAGATGATGCCGTCGTCGTCACTGTCCTTGAGAATCGTCAGGTCGGCATCGAAGATCGTATCGACGAAGATGATCAGCACCGGCTGATCAACGAACGGCTTCGCCAGTGCTACGGCGCCCGCCGTCCCGTCCTGCACCGCCTGCTCGATAAACACGCTCGGGATGTCGTACGTCGTGCGCGCGTAGGCTTCGACTTTGTCCTTCAGGTGGCCGGTGATGTAGACCACCTGTTCCACGTTGCCGAGGGTGAGCACGTCATCCATGACGTAGCTCATGACGGGGCGGCCGGCGACCTTCAGCATCGGCTTCGGTGTCACATGCGTGTGCGGACGAAGGCGTGTGCCTTTCCCGGCGAGGGGGATAATGACCTTCATGTCGAATTCGGTCCCGAGTGGCGGGGTGAGTCGGGCGCTCCTGCAGATCGACGCAAGATGCAGAACGGCGCCGTCCTCGGGGAGGGGCGGCGCCGTACGAAGTGATGCAGATCCCGCCACGCGCCGGCGGCGCGTCAGGGCGCGCTGGTGCCCTCGCGGCCGTAGCGATCCTTGATCCGGACCACATCGTCGAGTTCCGGCGTGCTGGCTTCCAGCACATCGCAATCGGTGATGGCTTCCATGTAGTGGATCGTGCCCGGCGTGATCCGGAACGACTGACCGGTCGTCAGCCGCTGGTCCTGCAGCTCGGTTTCACCGGGCAGCTGGACCCAGTACTTCATTTCGCCCTGCAGCAGATAGACGGTTTCGTCCTTCCGCTCGTGGTACTGCACGGACAATGCCTGTCCGGCGGTGATGTGCAGGATCTTGCCCACGTACCGATCGGTATGGGCCCAGATCGTCTCGTGTCCCCACGGTTTCGGCACATGCCGGACTTCGACGCGACCACTCATGCAACGCTCCAGAATCGTAGACGAATCATGCGACCGATCCGCTGACGTCAGCGGGACGGCAATGCCAATCGATAAAACCGGGCCGTCGGGCTTTCGGTGCTCCCGTATGGATCGAGCCACAGGGCATCCGGCGCCTCGTCGAGCCGAAACTGCACCACCTGTGCATCCTTGAGCGGGTCGGCACGCAGCAGCGTCCACCCCGTCGCCGTCCGTACGCCCACCGGCATCGGATGCCGATATCGACCAACGCGTGCGAGCTGTGCGGTGACAACCCATCGGAACCGCCCAGCCACTTGCTCCTTACGGACGACCGGGGCCCGCAGCGCGTAATCGATGATCCCTGACTGTTGCACCCACTGGTCGAAGAACCAGCCAAGCGTCTGCTCGCTAACCCGCTCCGCCACCGCCTGCATGGCCCAGCGATCCACATGCCGGAACTGCCACATCGCGTAGTACTCGCGCAGGACGCGCTGGAACGTCTCCTCCCCCAGCACATCGTGCAGCGCCTGATACATCGACTGGCCGCGATCGTACACCGACGCGTTGTAGACGGCAAAGCTGCCGAAGAGATCCGCCCGCGACCCGATCGGCTCCGCGGTCCCCTCGCGCACCGTCGCCGCCTGCTCGTCAGACATCGAGTCGAGCCGGGCACGAAGACGGCGCACCGCAGCATCGGCGGGCTGCGCCGGGTTGCGTTCATTCGCCATCTCGAGCCGTGCGGCCAGCAACACGCGTGAATCACCAGCCTGCAGCATCTCCTGATACGAACTCAACCCTTCGTCCATCCATCCACTCTGCCATTCGTTGTTGGCCAGAATGCCGTAGGTGTAGACGTGCCCGAGCTCGTGTACCGTCAGCCCCAGCGATGACTCGCCGTTCATAAGCAGCATCGGAAATTCCGTGCCGCTCGCGTCGATGCGCTTGACCACGGTGATCTGCGGATACGGATAGTCTCCGTACAGCGCCTCGAGCCAGCGGAGCGCGGTACGGGTCTGTGCGATGGCTTTCCCGCCCTGCCATTGGGTGAGCGACCGATCGACACACAGCTTTTGCTCTGCGGCATCGACGGTGGCCCGCGTACAGTCGTAGGCGGCATCGGCTCGATAGAGCACATGCACCGAAACCGTGTCCCAAATGGGAAAGCGGTACAGCTGCGACGGGGCGCGCACGTACGACGTGCCTTCATAGCGATACCCCGGCGACGTGCTCCACGCGAAGTGGTGCACATTGCGGGCGATGAAGCGGACGGCCTTGTATCCCGTCGGTACGCGGACAGCAGGCGCTGGGGGCACGTCGCGGTACGCCTGCGCGGCCAACCGGGGACGCTCACTGCCAGGCGCCATCACGCGCGCGTACCCAGGGTCGCCGCTCACGGGCACGCCTGCGGCGCCGATCGTTTGATCGGTAGGCACAACGAGCGTGACGTCGAAGGCACCGAACTCCCCGTAGAACTCTCCCGCCGGCACGAGCGCATTCGGCTTCCAGCCGTCGCGATCGTACACCGCCACCTTCGGATACCACTGCGCAAAGTCGAAACTCCGCCCGCGGCGCGCCTGACGTCGCGGCACCGTGCTTGGCCGCGCCGTCCACGCGAAGTCCACCCTGACAGAATCGCCGGGCGCCATCGGCGCCGGCAGCGCCAGCCGCACCACCGTGCTATCGGGAGACAGCGGATACTCTACGGCCACCTCGCGCCCATTCACGCGCGGCGGCGAGGTGAATCGCTCATACGCGTAGTCGGGTTCGCGCAGTTCCTGAAAGCGCACACGGCCTTCGCGCTCGTCGGTCGCGGACCACTTCGATCCTGGGCGGAAGGCATTGAGATGCTGGTGCACCCAGAGCTCGCGCAGCACGTCGGGGCTGCGATTCACGTAGCGCAGC
Organism: Gemmatimonas sp.; assembly: GCF_031426495.1. Classification (NCBI taxonomy): domain Bacteria; kingdom Pseudomonadati; phylum Gemmatimonadota; class Gemmatimonadia; order Gemmatimonadales; family Gemmatimonadaceae; genus Gemmatimonas; species Gemmatimonas sp. The sequence continues at coordinate 64,798 of NZ_JANPLK010000029.1, forward strand.
GACCCGGTGGCCGTAATCACGCCGCGCGGCTCGTCGAGGGTGGCCACGATCTGATAATCGGCCTGCTGCTGCCAATAGCCCACCGTGTCGCCGCTTGGCGGCGTGGTAGCCGCGCGCAGTGGGACGCGAGGGGCGATCGGCTGCTGGTTGGGCAGCACTCCTGGTTGCGCCGCGACGATCCGCGCGGACAGCAGAAGCAGAGATGCGAGGCGAAAGAGCACGGGAATGGCCGACAGGATGTGAATCGGGGGAGTGCACCGCGGTGCACTCCCCCGTCCCTTCACGAAACGCGTAGTGCCGAATCAGGCGCGCGACGCACCCATGCGACGACGCAACAGCGCAAGCTTGCGGCGCAGCGAGCCATCCATGACGGTGTCGCCGATACGAACCACCACACCACCAAGGATCGCCGCATCGACGACGAGGTGCGGTACGACGGTCTTGCCAACGATTGCCGACAATCGCTTGCCGATTGCGTCGCGCTCATCGTCACCCGTTTCACGTGCCACGGTCACGCGGGCATGCACGATGCCAGCCGAGGCGTCGAGCAGCGTGTCGTACTCATTGGCGATGATCGGGATCAGCATCTGGCGACGGTTCTTCACCAGCTGCTGCAGGAAGCGCAGGAACAGGCGCGGCACGCGATCGCCGAGGGCCTTGGTCAGCACCGCCGACTTCTGGTCGGCGGCGATGCGCGGCGACTCGAGGAAGCGGAAGAGCGTGATGTCGGTTTCGATCGCGTTGGCAATCTGCCGCAACATCGTGCCCCATCCCGCCGTATCCTCGGCCTTGCGCGCGAGGGCCAGCAGCGCCTCGGCGTAATTACGGGCGACCGATTCGCCCTGCACGCCGGCCGGCATCAGCGCGTACCCTTGGCGCCGTCGAGCGAAGCCAGGAAGCTCTCGACAATCTGGCGGTTGCCGGTCGAGTCGAGGTTCTGTTCGATCACACGCGACGCACCGGCAATGGCGAGGTCGATCGCTTCAGTCCGCAGCGCGGCGATCGCGGCCGCCTTCTCGCCCTCGATGGCACGGCGGGCCTGCTCGATCATCTCTTCCTGCTGCGCCTTCGTCTGCGCGAGCAGATCGGTGCGCATCTTTTCAGCCGTGGCGCGGCTATCTGCGATGATCTGCTGCGCTTCCGTGCGCGCGGTTTCGAGATGGGCTTTCTGCTGCGCGAGCAGCGACTCGGCTGCGGCACGATCGCGCTTGGCGCCTTCGATCGCCTCTTCAAGCGCCTTCTCACGCGCCTCGACGGCAGCGAACAGCGGCTTGAAGGCGAACTTCGACAGGACGACCATCAGCAGGACGAAGATGACCAGCGTCCAGGCCATGACGCCGACATTCGGGTCGAGCAGATTCGGCGGTCCTTCGGCGGCTTCCGACGCCAACGCCGGAGACGCAGTGACCGCGAGCAGAGCAGCGAGCGCGCCGATACGGCGGGCGGAAAGAGCGAGCATGGAAGAGTCCACGAGAAGAAGAGAGTGCGGCGGGGCGCCCGGATGGACGCCCCACGCGCGACCACGTTAGAACGTGATCTTGCCCTGGATCAGGAAGCCGACGACGACGCCGAACAGCGCGGCGCCTTCGATGAGCGCGGCCAAGATGAGCGCGGCAGTCTGAATACGACCCGCGGCTTCCGGCTGACGCGCCATGCCCTCAACCGCCGAACCACCGATGCGGCCGATACCCATGCCGGCGCCAATCGCGGCACCACCGGCAGCGATGCCGGCGCCGATCATGGCCATGCCCTTCGGATCCTGAACAACCGGCGCAACGGCCTGGAGGAGACCCATGATTTCCATCGTAACACTCCGAAAAATAGTCGTTGAGAAATGCACTCCCCGCGGCGGCACCAAGTACCGCGCGTCCCGTCAGCGGGCCGAGGCCCAACGGGAATCACCGATCGCTCGATCGGCTACGTCTCTTGTAGGCGGTGGGAGATTCCGCCGTAAGAGTTCAACAGATTCTAGTGGTGCGCTTCGCGGATCTGTCCGATGAACACACAGGCCAGCAGCGTGAAGATGAACGCCTGCAGGAAGCTCACGAACAATTCGAGCAAACTGATCACCGTCGCCATGAGTACCGGCACGCCAGCGAACGCCCACGACTGGAACGCGAAAATGAGGCCGATGAGCGCGAGCAGCAGAATGTGCCCGGCGGTCATATTCGCAAACAAACGAATCGTGAGCGCGAACGGCTTCGAGATCTTCCCCACCATTTCGACCGGCGACATGATGAAGAACATCATGACGCGCATGACGATCGGCAGGTCCTTGTTCCAATAAAAGATCGTGCTCAGGTAGCCGAGACCGTTGGCGCGAATACCCGCGACCTCGACGACGACGGCCGTGATGATGGCCAGCGTCGCGGTCACGGCAATGTTACCGGTCGCCGTCGCGCCGTACGGAATCATCCCGAACAGATTGCACGTGAGAATGAAGAAGAACAGCGTCAGCGCGAAGGGGACGAACGCCTCGCCGTGGTGGCCGACGTTCGGCAGCACCACTTCGTTGCGCAGATACAACGCCATCGCTTCCATAGCGCCGGCGAAGCCCTTGGTGCGGCCTTCGGTCTCATGCTGCTGTCGCGAGGCAGAGGCGGCGCTGATGAGCACGACCGCCACGACCACGGCCGCCAGCAGCATGAACACGACATGCTTGGTCGGCGAGAGATCGACTTCCATGCTACCGATATGCACCGGAGCAAACTTGGGAAGCTCGATTTCCTTGGCGAGGTGGCTGTTGGGCCACGGGATCTCGAGGTGCGAGCCGTCCGTGATGTGCGGCGTGATAAAGTCCACCGGGCCCGCAGCCGGCGCGGCCGGGGCGTGCTCGGTATGCTCCTGCGCGCTCAGCGCCACGGGCGCGAGGGCAAGGAGCATGGCACAGGACAACGAGCGGAGCATGAACTGCATCCGATTCAGGTCTTAGTGAACGTTCAGAAAGATCGGCTCGATGACAGTCGAGACGAAGTAGAAAACGACCAACGACACCAGCGCCGGGGTGGACGGCAGCCCCAAGGCGTCGGCTCCCAGAAAGGCCCAGAACGCCAACGTGGCACCTCGCAACAGCACTCCCAGTCCCCACCCCGCCATCACCTGCGTTCGCGCCACCAGCATCGCGATCGCAAAAGTGAAAGTCTGCACGACCACGGCGAGCCACGCACTGGCGCGCACCGCTCCGGCCGACGCGGGGTCGGTCCAGACGAACCGCTGCATGACGTATGCAGCAACCACGACCAGGGTGACCTGCGCGGCGGTGAAGCCGAGCAGGGCACGGACCATTCGATTGGGCGCAACGCGATCGGTCGTCATGGCTTCGGCAACGAATCGGTGTCGTCCGTGGAACGCGTGCCCGTCGGCTTCGTAAGTCGCCGATAACTCGCGTAGAATGCTCCTCCCCCGCCTACGAAGAGCCCCCCCAACAAGAAGAGGGGCGATGTGTCAAACCGACGGTCGAGCCAATTGCCGGCGTACACGAACAACAGGATGGACGCGAAGAACTGCATGCCAAGGCCGGCGAGCGCCCACGGAGACTGCTCTCCGGGCGGCGTCGAGCCGGGTATTGGGTTCCGCGGTTCATCTGCCATTCGGCGGGGAAGCTAGACGCTTGTGAAATTTTTCGCAAGCTATCAAAATGACCGAACCCGAACAAACGCCGACACGAGAATGCGGGCAAGCCGGAAAAGGCAAATGTGAAGCAGCATCGTCACTTAGCGCGTCAACTGATGCTTGACAGCCACAGCTGTCGTTGATAACGTGGCAGAGTATCGAAATGTGACCGTGCGTCGTCCAAGCTATGTCGGTGCTTACGATTGGCATCGTCAACCGCGACCCGACCATCCGACCCACTCCCTGATGCTCTCCCGCATCATCGTTCCACTGCTGGCCGCTGCCGTGCTCATGTTTGCGTGTGGTCCGCGAACGCCGAGTCCGGTCGCCAGCGCGCGCCCCAAGGGCAGCGCCGAACAGGGCGTGACGTCTCACGTCATGGTGGACACGGCTCACGGCGTGGTGCGATTCGCAATCGAGGTCGCGAACGACTCCCGCAAACGGGTCGAGTTGAACTTTCCCGATGGTCGGACGCACGATTTCGTGGTGCTCAACGACGCGGGCCGTGAGGTGTGGCGCTGGAGCGCCGGGCGTCTCTTCACGCAGTCCATGCAGAACCGCCTGCTCGACGCCCACGATTCGGTCGTATACGACGAACGGTGGTCGCCCCCGTCGCCTGGCCACTACACCCTCGTGGCATCGTTGCGCAGCGAAAACTATCCCGTGCAGCAGCGCGTCGACTTCGCCCTTCGCTGATCGCCCGTTGTACCACGTGTAGTGCGGTGCGTCGCTCGCGCGCATCGGTACGCGCGTTACATTCTCTGAGACTGCAACGGACGCCCGCGGGCGTCCGTATTTGTTTTCAGGCTCGTCCATTTCGCATCTCACACCGATCTCGTGACTACACCGCCTGTCGAGAACGACCTCGCCCTGCTCGACCGTCTCGCCGAGGCGAGACGTGAGCTCGCCACGCAAATCGGAAAGCGTATTGTCGGCCAGACGCAGGTGGTCGACGATCTCGTCGCCGCGCTGCTCGCCGGCGGGCACGTGGTGCTTGTGGGTGTTCCGGGACTCGCGAAGACGCTGCTGGTGCAGACTGTGGCGCAGGCGCTCGATCTCACGTTCTCACGTGTGCAGTTCACGCCCGACCTGATGCCGAGCGACATCACCGGCACGGAGTTGATGGAAGAAGAACCCGGTACCGGTAAGCGGGCGTTTCGTTTTGCTGAGGGACCGGTGTTTGCGAACATGGTCTTGGCCGACGAAATCAATCGAGCCCCCCCGAAGACGCAGGCCGCGCTACTGCAGGCGATGCAGGAGCGCACCGTTACGGTGGCTGGTCGGACGTACGAGTTGCCGAAGCCGTTCTTCGTACTCGCGACGCAGAATCCGATCGAACAGGAAGGCACGTATCCGCTGCCGGAAGCGCAGCTCGATCGCTTCATGTTCGAACTCACCGTCGGTTATCCGTCGCGTGAAGAGGAAGAAGAGATCGTGATGTCGACGACGGGCGCGTCGCAGGGTGAGGTGCGTCCGGTGGTTGGCGGCGAAGAGCTGCTGCGACTGCAGCGTCTCGTGCGTCGGTTGCCGGCGCCGCCGAGTCTCGTGCAGTACGCCGTGAAGCTGGCGCGCAGTACACGACCGGACGATCCGAACGCGAGTGCGAAAGTGAAGAAGTACGTGAGCTGGGGCGCCGGCCCGCGCGCGTCGCAGTATCTCGTGCTGGGCGCGAAAGCGCGGGCGGCGATGGATGGGCGGGCGATGCCGGATCTTGACGACGTGCGCAGTGTGGCGAAGGCTGTGTTGCGACACCGCCTGGTGGTCAACTTCCAGGCGGAAGCGGATGGCATTCCGACGGAGTCGTTGATCGAATTTCCGTGAGTTCCCGGGTTGGTGAGCGGTGCGGCAGGGACGGGACGAATGACAGCGGACGGGCGGTTTCTCCACGAGAGAGACCGCCCGTCGTGCATTGTTTACTGGGAGTCACGGTGTGCGCTGTTGGGATCGCTTCACTGCGGCGACATTTCCCTTCTGCTGACGCGTCGCTGACGGTACAAGCTCAGTGTCATGTCGTCCCCGGGTGACGACGCCGATCGCCCAGCCTGTACTCTTGCCGACGGGTGTGCCAATGGCTCGCATGCGACTCCAATCAGCGGCTCGAGACGAGCTGACGTTGCCAGAGGTGGCGGACGATGCCGATCTTGGCGGGCTGCCCTTGGTGTTTCAGACCTTGGGAGCGGCGCGCCTGATGTTGGGTGACGACCGCATCGTGCCGTCGACGGGGACGCTGTTTGCGTTACTGGTTCGCGTGGCGTACAGCTCCGAGTACCGGCACTCGCGCGACGACTTGCTGACGGCACTATGGCCGGGGCAGTCGCTGGCGCGCCAGCGCGGGAACCTGCGACAGACGTTGTACAAGGCGCGATCGATGGGGATCAACGTGTCGCTCATGGGCGACTGTGTGTGTCTCGATCCTCGGCAGGTGGTGACCACGTTCTCGTTGTCTCACACGACGACCCTGTTCGATCGGGATGTGGTGCGCGGGAACGAGCCCTTCGGCGTCTTTCTGCCGAGCTTCGTCGCGCCGTGGCCAGACTACCAGGAGTGGGTGGACGCGCAGCGCGCGACCGTGCACGCCGCGGTGCGGCGGGTCTTGGTGGAGTTGTTGCGCACGCGTCGCGAGCGCGCCGACTGGTCGGGGGCGGAGGCGCTGGCGCGGTGGCTGCTGCAGTTCGACCCGTTGCATGAGGAGGCGACGCTGACGCTGGCCGAGTGCACGATGTTGGCTGGCTCGAAGGCGGAGGCGGTGGCGATCATCGATCGCTACCTCGCCGAGATCGGCCCGTCGGCCGGCGACATTCGGCTGCCGGCGACACTGCTCCGAAAGCGGTTCACGGAGCCGCCGTCGAAAAAGCGTCCGTCGTTCGTGCCGACGGAGCGGCATTTCGTGGGGCGGACAAGCGAGCTGGCGAATCTGACGATGGCGATGCGGCGGGCGCGGTGGCATGACGGGAGCGCGGTGATGGTTGTCGGCCCGTCTGGAAGCGGCAAAACGAGGCTGACACGCGAACTTTGCAAGGTCGCGGTGATTGAAGGCGTTCGCGTCCTTCAAGCATCCTGCAGGTCAACTGAGCTCACGCGCAATTTTGGCGTCACTCTCGATCTCGTCCCGGAGATGCTTCAGGAGAACGGAGCGTTAGGCTGCTCGCCAGATTCTCTTTTCAATCTCAAGTTGGTCAGACAGGGAGACCTTTCAGATGCGGTCGAACATCCAAGCTCACACGAAGAAGATACGCAGACCGAGAAGGTACGAGTTCGGCAGCCGCTTCCACCAAGCAGCGCCATTCGAGCGTCATTTATTGATCTGCTATTCGCGATTTCTTATGAGCGTCCAACTCTACTTATCATCGATGACGTACAGTGGCTTGACGACGGATCTTGGGACCTTCTTGTAGACCTAACCGAGCGATTGGAGAACGCTCGTGTCTTCTGCGTTCTGACCTCTCGCAATGAGACGCCACGAGCAGCAAGCGCCCGCTACCTCCCCTCTCGCAGCGAGATTGTCCGCCTCCAACCACTTGAGCGGGACGAATGCGTTCAGCTCGCACACGCCATTGCATCTGACGTATCCGCAGTTTTGTCGACGCAGCTCGCCAATTGGTTCGCGGAAGCGTGCGATGGAGGCCCGCTCTATCTCAACGCGCTAGTTAGCCACTGGGTTGAGACTGGCGAGGCGGGCGGTGTGCCACCTACGCTTATGACAGTACTCGATCAGCGATTGAATCAGCTCTCCAGTGATGCTACCCGTGTCCTTCAAACGATTGCGTTGCTGGACAAGCTGGCTTCACCGCAGCTTATCAAGGAGATCCTAGAGCTTGAGACCTTTAGACTCCTAGATGCGATCGAGGAGCTTGCCAGAGCCAATGCGATGCGCGAAACTCGGACGTCAATCGAGGTACATCACCTGCTCTCGAAAAGCGCACTCGCGAAGTTATCGCGGACTTCGACCCAAGCACTTCGTCGAAGGATCGGAGAGGTACTTGCTGGAAAGCTGGAACAACTGTCGGCGCCGATTGAGCTCGTCGTCGGTGAGAACATGGCGCTTGCCGGTGACCTAGATGGCCTAGCGACCTTCGTCCTCGAAGCCTTCCATATCTTTTTGCGCAGGGGCGAAGCTCACCGCGCCATCGATCTCTACGACGCTAGCATTCCCCACCTCCAGGAACACGACGCTAGGCATACGCTTCACTCTTTGCTGCAAGACGCACTCTATCTCGGCGGCTACTATGCGCGCCTGCTTCACAACCCGAATTACCTTGAGCACATCGCGAAGTCGGATCCAATCTGGGATACATCACACCCAGAAGAGGTACTTCGAATGCTTGAGGCAGCGGATCATTCGTCGAATGCGAATGACTATGAGGACTTGGCAGCGCGCGCGCTGCTCATCGCGGAGTCCCCAATCGTCGCTAGCGATATTCGACTTAAGGCAGCCACATTCACGATCCGCTCTGCTGGAAACTCTTCAGTCACTTGGCACGCAAAGCGCGCTTATGAGACAGCGACAGCACTGCTCTCAAAGTGCAAGGCCGAAGAGTTTCAGTGTGATCTTGTGGAGATGTACTACCATACCATTTTTGATGATATGGACCGTGCGGCGCTCGCAGCTCGCAGGCTTGCCATCTATGCGGATGGATTGAGTGATCAGAACACCCGCATCAAAATTCTCTCGGATGCAGCGTGGGCACTTCGCGTAACGGGATCTATAGACGAAGCACGGAGCCGTTTCGAGTCGATCGCCAAGGATGCACGTCGACTACGCATGTACACGAGGTCGGCGGTGGTCTCAACATTTCGATCCTCATTGGCGCTGGAGATAGACAATGACATTCATCAGGCAAAACTCTGGCTGGAGTTCGGCGGTGCTCTCGTCGATGAGTCCGACGATTCGTTCCTCGACTATGCCTATCAGGGACAACGAGCTCGTCTCGCTATACTCACAGGCGATCTGGCGAGCGCTAGGTGCGGCGTGGCCGCCCTGAAGGCGACAACGGGTGGTCACGCCGTTGGAAGTTCCTACGTGACCACCCTGAGGCTGGGCCTTGCCCGAATGGAAGGAGACTTTGAACTCATGAAGCTGCTGACCCCTCAGCTGCTAAAATCTTTTCGGCAGGGGAAGAGGCAACTCGGCCAAGATTTTCGAACGTGCCAGATTTTCGAGTCGCTCAACGCTCTTGGCGAGATCGAGAGTGCTCAAAAGCTTCTTGCCGAGTACGTGAGTGATCTCAGACGGGAACGCACGCCTCTCCCTTTCTACCTTAGCAAACATCTGCCCCATTGAGTAAAAAGAGGTGCTCCCTCTGGGAAGCACCTCTTGGCTACGCAACCGCAGGCGTCCTTGGCCGTCGCGCTCGTTCAAATATCTGTGTGAACGAGATTGAGCTTCTCGAATCATCAGCTGGGACAAAGATCTGATGATACTCCGGGCTCGCAAGAAGTGCATCACAAATGTAAGGATCAAACTGCGATCCTTTGTACTTCTGCAATTCGGTCCGAACCTCAACTTCCGTCATCGCCTTTCGGTACGGTCGATCCGTCGTCATCGCGTCGATCGTGTCCGCGAACATGATGATCCGCGAACCGAGCGGGATTTCTCGACCGGCAAGTCGATCAGGATATCCAGTGCCATCCCAATTCTCGTGGTGATGCCGCACCGCTGGAATGATGTCAGCGAACTCTGAAAGCTTTGCAACGAGTTCCGCGCTCTTGATCGGATGGAGCTCCATTATTGCTCTCTCTTCGGGTGTCAATCGCCCTGGCTTAGAGAGAATCGGAGCAAAAATCTCGTGGATCTTGCCAACGTCGTGGAGCATACCCGCAATCTCGATACGCGCGATCTCCTTACTCGAAAGTCCAACGGCCTTTGCAATGATTCTGGAGTAACGACTTACGCGCTGAGAATGACCAGATGTGTAGGGGTCGCGAAATTCCACCGTGTGAACGAAGAGCTCAAGCAGCTCCTTGTTCGTTGTCTCAAGCTGGTGCTTCGACTGGTAAGTGAACCGTAAGCCGACCACAAGCGCCAATAGCGACGCAGCCCCCCAGATTCCCCAGTCGTGGTAAGCTCGCGCAAAACCGAAGACGAATGGGATCAGTACAATGTCGTAAACGAAGCCAGCTGCGTTTCCCTCGTACCACGTCTTAAGGATACTTTTGCCCGTATCCAGTCCGATCGCTGCGGCCACCGCAAAAGTGTTTACGAAAAGGAACGCGATGACGGCAGCACTATGAGGCAACGGGTTGAAAGAAGCGTCAGCGCCTGCTAGGGGCTTCCCACCCAGCACCACGTAGACCAAGCTCGCGGATGCTGCAGCCAATACGAACTGAGAGACATTAAAGACCAACTTGATGCCAAATTTCCTACGCCGAATCTCAGCCGCCGCAGAACCAATCCCGACGAGAGCAACTACCGTCCACGACGGGTAGAGTACGAGCGCCGACAGATACGGGATGAACGAGGTCTCGCCGAGCGAACTTCGTTGCACACGATAGGCGAGACTTGCAGCAATAAAACCGATCACCGTGAGCAACGCCGAGCCCTTCAGATAATCGAAATTGACATCTGGGGTTTGTACATACAATACGACAGTCATGGCAACTGCCATTGCCACAACTGACCATACGTATGCGATGACTCGTGTCTTCATCGGAAAATAAGCGCCCCCGTCAGCGCGACTACTTTAGTTCCAAACCTTGGCGTCTGCCAAAACGAACGACCACATAGCGTTCACGAGCTGGGCCACGAATTCCATCTTTGCGTCACCTCCCATCGGGGTAGTCACGTGTGTCCCGCTCGGGACTCCACATGCTTGACGAGGTTGGCTCCGCTCCTACTGCTTGGCCTGCCCGCTCAGCTCCGCTCTTGACGGTTGACGGGGACGTTTTTTTGTGTCGTCTCGTTCAGACGATGGGGGGTAGTCGTAAAAAGAAGCGCCAACCTTCCGCGCTTCACGAATTTGCTATCGATCGATGTGCATCCAGCGGTTCGTCGCATCCAGCACCGCGAGCACCGCGCTCGTTTCGGCACTTTCACGCACTTCACAACTTCCGGTCAGTACCACTGGCTCGCGTCCGACGCGCGCCGCCACACTGACGAAAATGAACTCACGGTCAAAGGCGTCGATCAGCTTCGAACCTTCCAGCGCCAACGAGCGTTCTCCGCCCGGCGTCGCTTTCGTGGCCGACACAATCGCCAACAACGTCGAGCGAGCTGCCAGGTCGATCCGCGATCGCTCGCTTTCCTGACCTTCCGACTCGCCCACAAACTCCTGGCCGTCTCGGCTCAGCGTCACGCGGCACAGCACGCCGCGTGAACGCGAGCGACGAACTTCCACATCCTCAAAGACCAACAGACGACGACCAGAGGGCGCAGCGTCGCCCAATGGCGATATGGCCGTCGCAGCACGCGGAGGTCCCCCTAACTGACCACCGGGGGACGCAGACGCAACGGATGCAGTCGCTGGAACCGGGGGAGCGGGCGCCACGGGCGCCGCCGCACCGCCCGCCATCGCGCTCAGACCGGCCGGCGCCGCCGCCGATGGCGGCAGATCGGCCGCCCGGGGGGCGTCCAACGTCGTCGCAATCGAGATCTTTCGGTGATTCACCCGAAGACCGAGCTGCGCCATGAGCGCGCTCTCGATGTTGCGAACCGTATTCTTCGGCAGGACCAAGTCGGTGGTCAGCACGTGGATCTCATCCACGGCGCCTGTCTCGTTCGGGACGATGCGAACCGACAACACCCCGGGAAGGGTGGCGATCAGCTCTTCGGCCCGACGAATAGGCAGCACACTCCCGGCGATCATACCGGAGGGGGTCTGAGGGGACGTCATGCCGAAATTGACTGGTATAGACAGGATTGTCTCCGCGGCTGATGCATACCAAACACCTGTGTTCGGTTCTCTGCGGAGCTAATATGTGACCCGAGTCGCGTTCCAGCAAGACTCAGAATTTCACAAGGCGTTGTCCGGCATGGACGTATCGACCTAAACCTCAAGTCTCGTCGAGGGGGGCATCCCCGTCGTCTCCGTGATCTGGGTCCTCGCCGTCATACTCGCGGAGCTTCCGGTACAGCGTTCGCTCCCCGATCCCCAGCAGATCTGCCGCCTTCCGGCGGTTACCGGCGGTATCTCGCAGCGCCCCCTGAATCGCCAGCCGCTCGATCTCCGCCATCGTCATTCCGGGCCCGAGTGTGATCACCGTGGCCTGCGGTCCCTGCTCTCGAGGTTCGATGCCACGCATCAGCCCAAACCCCGGCATCGACACCACCTCTCCCGAGACCTCTCCCGCTCCCACGGACGGCGCACGAACGTCACCAACCCAGCCTGGTGAGGGCGCACGCGTTTCTACGTCCATCCGACGACGCAACTCTTCAACTTGTAACTTGAGTTCGACCAGCGATCGCACGATGAACTCCAGCTCGCGCCCCTGCGCCCGCTCGCCCTCCCGCACCATGGGGCCCACGTGCACCGGCAGTCGCCGCCGGCCACCACCCTCGCGGATCGCGCGGGGGATGTCATCCGGGCCAATCTCCCGTCCGTGCGCGAGCACGACCATGCTCTCCACGAGATTGCGCAACTCACGTACGTTCCCCGGCCAGTCGTACTCGACCAACAGTGTCAACGCCTCGGCCGAGATCCCGTGGAACTCGCGATCGTGTAGGGCGGCGAACTCAGTGACGAAGCGCCGAACCAGCAGCGGGATATCGTCGCGACGCTCGCGCAACGGCGGCAGATAAATGCCGAGTACGTTGAGGCGATAGAACAAGTCGGCGCGGAAGCCGCCGTCATCGACATGCTCACGCAACGGACGATTCGTTGCCGCGACCACCCGCACGTCGATCGGGATCGGATGACCGCTGCCCACTCGGGTCACCTCTCGCTCCTCGAGCACGCGCAACAGCTTCACCTGCGTGCTCGACGGTATCTCACCGATCTCGTCCAAAAACAGCGTACCGGTGTCCGCCAACTCGAAGCGCCCAAGGCGACGTTCGGCCGCGCCGGTAAACGCACCCTTCTCATGACCGAAGAGTTCACTCTCGAGCAACGTTTCGGTCAACGCGCCCACATTCACCGCGATGAACGGCTTCCCTCGGCGCGGACTGAGACGATGAATCGCGCGCGCCACAAGTTCCTTGCCGGTACCGCTTTCGCCCTCGATCAGCACGGTACTGGTCACCGGCGCAATCTGCTCGACCTTCACGAGCACCTCGCGAATGGCCGCAGACTCACCGACGAGTCCGGTGAGCTCGGCCAGGCGCTGACGCTCCAGCCGACGCTTAATACTGTCCACGACATCCTCGATCCGCACCGGCTTCGGCCACGTCTCGGCATACCCGATCTCACGCAACCGCTCGACCATCTGCGGGTCTGAGACGTCGGTGAAGCCAAGCACGGCGACGTTCTCCCACAGCAGACGTCGCACAAGCGACACGTTCGCGGCGTCGAGCAAAGCGCCGGTAAGCACGACGATATCGGGACGCGCGCGACGCAAATCGCCGCGTACATCATCCATCGGCGACATCGTAACGGTCGTCAATCCCGCCGCCTCGAGCGCGGCGTTCAATCGCACCGCCGGCTCGACATCGGTCATGAGGATCGCCACGACGCTGGCGGCGCCGTCATCCACGCCGCCACGCCGCATGGCTGCGGGGCGCGGACGTGCGCTCACGCCTTCCCTGCCCGCTTGTAGAACGGCAGCTTCACCACACGGGCCGGCAACTTCCGTCCACGGATATCGATCTCGAAGGTGGTGCCTTCCACTGCCGCGGCGGCCGGCAGATAGCAGGTGCCGATCGGAACGCCGAGCGTGGGGCTCATACAACCGCTGCACACCTCTCCAATGGCAACGCCGCCGTACACGACACCGTGACCGTGTCGCGGGATCGCCCGTTCATCGATCGTGAAGCCGACCAGCTTGCGGTCGGTGCCTTCCTGGTGCTGACGGACCAGCACGTCCTTGCCCAGGAACGGCTCGCGCTTGGCAAGCTTCAGCAGCCAATTCAGGCCCGCTTCGATGGGCGTGGTGCGATCATCGAGTTCGTTACCGTACAGGCACATCCCGGCCTCGAGGCGCAACGAATCGCGGCAGCCGAGGCCCGCTGGTGTCACCGTACCGGCCGCCATCACGGCGCTCCACACCGCCACCGCCTGCGAGGCGTCGAAGTACAACTCGAACCCGAGTTCGCCCGTGTATCCGGTGCGTGAAATGATACACGGCACCCCAGCCACGTGGCCCTCGGTAAACCAGTAGTACTTGATGCCATCCAGCGGCACATCAGACAGCGACGCCACGATCGTCGGCGCCTGCGGTCCCTGCACGGCGAGCAGCGCGATGCCGTCAGAGACATCCGACATCGTACAGTCGAAGCCGGCCATGTTCGCGTGCAGATGCGCGAGGTCCTTGTCTCGATTGCTCGCATTGATCACAAGCATCAAGTGATCGGCGAAGCGATACACAAGTAAGTCATCGACAATCGTGCCGTCAGCGCGCAACAACGTGGAGTACTGGATCTGCCCGACCGCAAGCGCCTCGACGTCGTTGCTGGTCACGGACGACACGAAGCGGATCGCATCGTGACCGCGCACGATCACCTCGCCCATGTGCGACACATCGAACATGCCGCAGGCCGTGCGCACCGCGTTGTGCTCGGCGGTGATGCCGGCGGGGTACTGCACCGGCATTTCATAGCCGGCGAAGGGGACGATCTTCGCGCCGAGCGCGACGTGAACGTCGTGGAGCGGCGTACGCTTGAGCGTGCCGGGAGCGATAGCTGTCATGTCTCGAAAAGAAGCAGGGCGCGACCGGAGCGGCCGCGCCCTATAACATGACCGATTTGGCAGGAACCTGCCAGCGACTTGCCACGCTGGCAGTGATTCTCAGCGGAACTCAGGCGATCGCCGCCATGACCTCGGCCGCGTGCCCCTCCGGCTTCACCTTGCTGAACACCTTGGCGATCTGCCCCTGCGGATCGATGAGGAACGTGGTACGCTCGACGCCCATGTACTTCTTGCCATACATGGACTTCTCCTTCCAAACGTCGTACGCCTGCAGGACGCGCTTCTCCTCGTCGGCCAAGAGGGTGTACGGCAGTTCGAACTTCGCCTTGAACTTGACGTGCGACTTCACGGAGTCGGGGCTGATGCCGAGAATGACCGCTTTCGACGCGTCGAATCGCGGGAGCGCGTCGCGGAACTCGCACGCCTCGATGGTACAGCCAGAGGTGTCGTCTTTCGGATAGGCAAACAGGACAACCCACTGACCACGGAGCGAGGACAGCGTGAGCGTGTCACCGGCGTCGGTGGGCAGTGTGAAGTCGGGAGCGGGAATTCCTTCGGCGATTGGCATGTGGTGTGAATTTCGGGTTAGAGCGCTTCGTTCCCCATCAGCGCGGCCATGATCGCCTTCTGAATGTGCAGGCGATTCTCAGCCTCATCCCAGACGACGCTTTGTGGGCCATCGAGGACCTCGGCCGTTACTTCCTCGCCGCGGTGTGCCGGGAGACAATGCAGAAATATTGCGTGCGGTGCCGCCAGCGCCATGAGCGGCGCGTCCACTTGATAGAGGGCAAACGCCATCGCCCGCTTGGCCTGCTCCTCCTCCTGCCCCATCGAGGCCCACACGTCGGTGGTCACGACGTCGGCACCCGCCACCGCTTCGCGCGGATCGCGCATCAGCTGCACCATCCCTGAGGCGACACCGGCACGCAGGAAGGTGTCATCGGGATCGTACCCTTCAGGACAGGCGAGCCTCAGCGTAAATCCCAGATGCGCCGCCGCCTGGATCCAGGAGTTGGCCATGTTGTTGCCGTCACCGATCCACGCCACCGTTTTGCCGCGCACGTCGCCCAGCTGCTGCTGGACCGTAAGCACATCCGCCAGGATCTGACAGGGATGCGACAGATCGGTGAGGCCGTTGATGATGGGCACCTTGGCGTACTCGGCCAGCGTTTCCACATCGGCATGGGCGAAGGTCCGAATCATGATGCCGTGCACGTAGCGGTCAAGTACCCGCGCGGTGTCGGCGATGGGCTCTCCGCGACCCAACTGGACATCGCGAGGCGACAGGAAGTGCGCGGTGCCGCCCAACTGGGTCACCCCAACTTCGAACGACACGCGCGTGCGCGTGGAGGACTTCATAAAAATCATGGCCAACGCCTTCCCCACCAACGGCTTACGATCGTATGCGCCAGTGCGCATCTGTTCGGCCAGGTGGAGCAAGGCAAACGTCTCCGCGGGGGAGAAGTCGGCGATGTTCAGAAAGTCGCGATGCGGCGGATGATTATGCGGCATCCGTGCAAAGTTATGGAACGGACACGGTGGGACCAAGCCTTCGGTGACTCACAAGAATTTCCTTGACAGGTTGCCCTAATTGCGACATTCTTTGTTCGGTTACTGGACAAACTTTTCGGCGTGCCCTCTCCCTCCCGGGCCGCCTGCCAGCGCCTCCGCTATTTCCTCCCGGAGTGAATCGCCATGCATCTGCCCTCGTCCGCGTCCCGCCTGATTGGCCTTGCCGGTCTGATGTTGACCGCAGCCTGTAGCCGCGACACGAGCATGCTCGAGCCAGCCCCGTTCCCGTCCGGCGGCACCATTTTCGGCGACGCGTTCGGCGCCGGTGTCGACTTTCAGGGATTCAGCGGCTCGAAGACCGACGCCCTGTCGTCGGATGCGACCATGAAGCGCGAGGGAACGGCGTCGCTGAAAGTGATCGTGCCGTCACCGGGCGATCCGACGGGCGGGTACGCCGGCGGCGCGTTCGTGGCGCAGGTGCCGCGCAACTTGAGCAGCTACAACGCCGTCACGTTCTGGGCGAAGGCCAGCATCAACGCCAAGCTCGATGTGGTAGGCCTTGGCAACGACAACACCGGCACGTCGACGCTCACCGCACAGCGGACGGCGATCGATCTGACAACGACCTGGACGAAATACACCCTTCCCATTCCGCTCGCCTCGAAGCTGACGTCGGAGCGCGGCATGTTTTACTTCGCCGAGGGACCGGAGAACGGCGTCGGCTACACGTTGTGGTTCGATGAGATCAAGTTCGAAACGGTCGATCTCGGCACGCCGCGCCCGAGCATCCCGACACAATCGATCACGTCGGAAGTTGGCGCGACGGTGGCCCTGACGGGCACCAAGGTGGCGCACACGATTGGCGGCGCAGAGCAGATCACGGAAGCGTCGGCCGGCTACTTCACCTTCGCCTCGTCGAATGCGGCGGTGGCGACCGTCAGCGCGACGGGCACGATCACCACCGTGGGCGTTGGCACAAGCACGATCACGGCCAAGCTCGGCGAGACGTCGGCGACCGGAGCGATCACGCTGCGCACGCAGACGGCACCGAGTGCCGCTGCCCCAACGCCAACACGTGCAGCCGCCGACGTGATTTCGCTCTTCAGCAATGCGTATACGAACGTGCCGGTGGATACGTGGTCGGCGTCGTTTGACCAGGCCGATGTGGCCGACGTGCAGATCGGCGGTAACGCGACCAAGCGCTACACCAATCTCGTATTCGCGGCGGCCGAGTTCATCGGCACGAAGGTGAATGCCTCGACCATGACGCACCTTCATCTCGACGTCTACGTGTACGACGCCGCGTCGTTCCGCGTCAAGCTGGTGGACTTCGGTCCGAACAATGTGTTCGGTGGCGGTGACGACGCCGAGCACGAAGTAGCCATCACCCCCGGCAGCACGCCGCCGTTGGTGGCGAACGCATGGAACAGCATCGACATCCCCCTGTCGTCGTTCACCGGGCTCACCCGGCGCGCCAACCTCGCGCAGCTGATTTTGCTGGGATCGAGCGCGACCGTGTATCTGGATAACGTGTACTTCTACCGGACGGCGGCCCCGCCGACGCCGAACGCGCCGACGGTGGCTGCACCGACGCCGACGCGCGCCTCGGCGGATGTTGTCTCGCTGTTCAGCAACGCCTACACAAACCGCACGGTGGGCACGTGGTCGGCCGATTGGGACGTAGCCGACGTCGCGGACATCAAGGTCGCCACCGACGACGTGAAGCGATACACGAACCTGTCGTTCGCCGGTATCGAGTTCACGACGCCACAGGTGGATGCGACGGCGATGACAACGATGCACATGGACCTGTGGACGCCGGACGCCACGGCACTGCCCGCACTGCTCAAGATCAAGCTGGTGGACTTCGGAGCCAACGGCGCGTTTGCCGGCGGTGACGACGTGGAGCACGAAATCTCGATCACTCGCACCACTACGCCGAGTTTCACGACGGGCGCGTGGGTGTCGCTCGATATTCCGTTCTCCGCGTTCACGGGGCTCACCACGCGGAAGAATCTCGCGCAGATGATTCTGTCGGGCACGCTGACCACGCTGTACATCGACAACGTGTACTTCTATCGCTCGAGCGGCGCGCCCACGGTGCCGACGACGGCCGCACCGACGCCGACATACACGGCGGCGAACGCCATCGCCCTGTTCTCCAACGCGTACACCAGCAACGGTGCGGATACGTGGTCGGCCGACTGGGATCAGGCGGACGTGGCGGACATCAAGATCGGCAACGACGACGTGAAGCGGTACAGCAACGTCGTGTTCGCCGGCATCGAGTTCATCTCGAAGCAGATCAACGCGACGACGATGACGCATTTCTCGATGGACATCTGGACGCCGGACGCGACAGCCGCACCGGCAGTCTTCAAGGTGAAGCTGGTGAATTTCGGGGCGAACGGCGCGTTCGGCGGCGGTGACGACTCCGAGCACGAAGTCACGCTCACGGCCTCCACCACGCCAGCGCTTGCGACGGGCAGTTGGGTCAGGCTGGACATCCCGTTTACGGCGTTCCCGGGTCTCGCGGCGCGTGGCAACCTGGCGCAGCTGATCTTCTCGGGCGACCTGAAAACCGTGTACGTGGACAACGTGCTGGTGCACAAGTAGCGCTATCTTCGGGGCTGAGAAGGCCGCGCCCTACGGAGAGATCGATGACTGACACCATCCGCTGCGAGGTCGGCGCCCCAGGCGCCGACCCGTCCCGCCCCCGCCCGCACGCCACCACGATCCAGCGATTGATCTGGGACGAGGAGCATATTTAACGCGCCGACATAGCGCGGCGCGTGGAGGTGTCGCGCGCCACCCTCTCGGAGAACATCGACGCGCGGGTGCC
>NZ_JANPLK010000030.1 GCF_031426495.1 Gemmatimonas sp.
GGGCTCCTCCACGATCAGCGCTCCGTACAAGCCCGTCGAGAGTTCGCTGCCGGCTTCGTCGTGCGTGTGGTAGATGAACGTGCCGGCCCGGGCGGCCGTCAGTCGCACGACGAATGAGTCACCCGGTGCGATGGGCGGCCGCACGCTGCGACCGGCACCGCTCCAGCCGCCCACGCCATCGAACCAGCTCTCGATTTCCATGCCATGCCAGTGCACCGCGAGCGGCGACGAGAGGCCATTCACCACCGTGATCGCCGTTGGCTCTCCACGATGCAGCACGAGCGTGGAGCCGGGGAACTGCATCGAATCGCGCGCCGGCGCCACGCCGCCGCGCTGCCACACGAACGAATGCCCCGGCGACGAGCCAAATACATTCGCCCGCTGTGTCGCGACCACGCGGAGCGACCGCACCGCCGGCGCACCAGGATTACGGCCCGAGGCCAATGCGAGCGCTCGCGCGGCCGTCGCGCCAGCGCGCGGGGTCACCTGCACGCCCATCACTAAACCCGCCATGTTCTCTTCGGGGTGATGCACCGACGACGCCGTGTGCGCGGAGCCAGCCGAACCGCCACGCAGCGGGATGCGCGGCGCGATACTCTGTACCAACGCCATGTGCCGCACGAGATGACAATGGAACAGCCAGTTGCCCGGACGTTCTGGCACCCACGTCATCGCCATCGTGCCGTTGAGCGGGAGTAATTCCGTCACCACGCGACGTTGTTGCCCTTCGGCATACAGCGTGTCGAGTCGGCCGTCGCCGCGCGCCGTGACCGTGAAGTAGAAGCCGTGCAGATGCAGCGGATGCGCGGCAGCGTTGGCGTTGATGATGCGCCAACGCACAGTGTCACCCACGACGTAACCAAGCCGCTCCGTGTGAGGCCAGCTCGCGCCGTTGATCATCATCCTGAACGCGGGATCGTGATGGACCCGCGCATCGTCGTCGTCGAGCCAACGGCTGATCAGCAGAATCCGCTCCCCACGCGGCGGCACGGTGCCGGCCGCATCCACGACCAGCGCACCCACCAACGGGCCCTCCCCTTTCTCTCCACTCGGCCAGTCATCCGGCACCGGTGCCGTCGGGTGTTGCACCGTGGGGCGGACCCGCGCCCAGTAGTAATAGGTTCCGGCGGTCGACGCTCGAAAGGCGACGGTCACGCGTGCGCCAGCCGCGATGGCAACCGAATCCATGCCGCGGCCGGCCGCGCGATCGTGCAAGCCGAAGACGACGAGCTGCACGCCAAGCGTGTTGTGCAGCGTCACCCGGATCGTGGTGCCGGCAGGGGCGCGCAGCAATGGCCCGGGTACCTTCGCCGGCTTCCCATCTTCGACGAACGCCAATGCACTGAGCTCGGCGCCGTTCGCCCCCTCGGGTCGCCAGCGAACCTCGCGGATGCTGAAGGACGCGTTGAGGGTGTCCGCGACGCGCGTCCCGGCGGGCCGGCGAAAGTCCTCCAGCTGCGCGAGGGGAAGCGCGGCGCGCAGGGGCCACGAAGTCGGTCGGCCCGATAACGCCAAGGCGGCGAGGGCGATCAAGAAAGGACGACGCATTTCCGGAGTATGCAGGTAGGCATTCCCGATGGCTACTCGGCGGCAAGCGCGCACACTGGCGACTTCGCGACCGCAGCCACCGTCGGTCCTATCGCCGCTTGCCGTAGAGCACGCGGAGCGTTCGGGCCATCATTGCCGGACCCACCGACGTATGCGACTCGCCCTGAAAAACCACGGTGTCCAGCACGAGCCCCTGATAGCCCCGGCTCCCAAGCACACCCGCGAACTTCGCCATGGGCGGTACCATCGATGCTCCCTCGTTTGCACCCACGGTAAGCAGTACACGCTTGGGCAGTGCGCGATGCGTCGCGGCGAAGGCGCTCTCCGTGGCGAACATCTCACTTCCCTTCCACCACAGCGATGGGCTGTTGACGCCGTACCGTTGGAAGAGATCCGGGGCAGCGAAAAGTGCATAGGCCGTGAACAACCCGCCGAGCGAGTGCCCCGACAACCCACGGTCGCCGGTTGTGCGGTATGCCGTGTCGATGAATGGGATCAGGTCGTTCCGCAGCGCCTGCAAAAAATCGCGCCCACCACCGGATCGGACGGTCTCCACCGCGAGTTTGTACTGCGTTGCAAATGTCGAGTCGGTCGCGGTATCACGCGAAGGCGTGTAGTCGCGCCAGCGATCGATGAACCACGACGTGAACGAGTACTCGCGCGCCGCGACCCCCACGATGATCACGTCCTCGAGCTCGCGAAAGAGCCCCATATACTCGCGCGCGGAGACCGCCGCTGGAAACGAAAAATGGCCATCGAGCAGATACAGCACGGGATAGCGTGTGGTATCTCCTCTCACGTAGCCAACCGGCGGAGCCACGTACAGCCGGTACTCGCGCCCGTTTGCCGTCGCCTTGAGGTCGTACTGCTGTGTGCCGGCCAGCGTAACGGGAGGCGCACCCTGTGCGTTGACCGGCGCGATCAGGACGAACGACAGGATGCACGACGCGAGCTGACGGAGCATGGATGTCCTCTAATGTGAAAGCCGCGCAGATCTGCACGTAGAGAAATACGTCACGCCCGGCGGGAAGGCGAGGCCGTGCGGAGTTGCGCGAAGATCTTCAAACGCCATCGGGAACTGTCCGCCGAAGCCGGCGCGGGCAGGGCGTGTGCAGCGTGCCCCGACGATAGGGCGGAGGCCACCACGCGAGCGATGACGCCACAAGCAGCGCGAGTGCAGCCGCGGTGAAGTTTGGTCGTGTCGTTGGATCAATGTACCGGCTGAGAAGAGTCACGCGGAGCCATTCCTGAGTACGTTGCCGCATACCCATCGACGGGAACGGGAAGGGACCTAGTGCAG
Source organism: Gemmatimonas sp. (assembly GCF_031426495.1). Taxonomy (NCBI): domain Bacteria; kingdom Pseudomonadati; phylum Gemmatimonadota; class Gemmatimonadia; order Gemmatimonadales; family Gemmatimonadaceae; genus Gemmatimonas; species Gemmatimonas sp. The sequence continues at coordinate 2,849 of NZ_JANPLK010000030.1, forward strand.
CCCGATGCCGAGTCCGAACGCGAACGTGCCACTGGCGTTATTGGGTAATGCCGGCACGAAGGCGCCACGGATCGACGCCACCACGTTGGCAGGCCCTCCCAGAATGAAATCGACGCGGCCGGTCACGCCACCCATCGATGACCACGAGTACGGTGACGTGGTCCGTCGATAGACACTGACGAAACTCGGTCCCCCTGACGCACGCATCGACAACGCGCGATGCAGATGCCAGTCGCGGCCGATCAGCGCCGTCCACGACGTCACGAACGGCAACGCGACCAGACAGCGGCTTGGGAGCGAACCCGGATCGATCACGATGCAGTCGTCGGTGTTCTGAAGCCCGGACTGCGCAGACCACGACGCGCCCAATCGCAGGTGTCTGCCGACCGGCGCACTGAACATGGCGTCCAGCGCGCCACCAAGACTCGAGCGATACGTTCTGCTCGCTCCCCCCACCATTCCCGCTGCGCCGATCGACAGATCCAAAGATCGCGCTCGCGCGGGCTGTGCGGCGGCGGTTCCTGACGCCAAGCCCAGTAGCATTGCGGTACGCAGAAGCAAGGAACGCATGATCACATCTCCGGTTTGCGTCAACAGCGAAGATCAGCGGCGCGCTCCACGCGTCGCCTTGCGTCAAGGAACCGTTGCGCTCGACCCGAGTACCACCCGCCGTCCCGCGCTTCGTCGACCATGCCACAATGCCTGCCGAATGTACACCGACCGACCGTCGCTGATCGACCTCGGACTACTTCCCGATGCTGCGGGCGCGTGGCCACTCGGGGCCTGGCTCGATCACACGCACGCGCGCTCCGCACACGAGGCGCTGAAGCGGTTGCTGGCCGCGCCGCCCGCCAATCTGGAGGCGCTGCACCGACGGCAGGCGCTGCTTCCCCAGCTCGCGTCGATCGTCGACGCGGTACCCTGGCGCGATCTCCACGCGCTGTCCGCAGAGGTCCACGGGTTTCTGCACTCCAACTACGTCCTCGTGCCCGACGCCGTGCTTCCACGGACCCTGTTCGCGGCGAGCTTTCGCGAGATCGTTACGCACGTGGCGGCGCGCGTGCGGTCGGTAGACGCGCTGCTGACGCGCTTTGACGCCGTCTACGATCGGATTGCCGCCCTCCCGGAGGATCATACCTTCGCCGAGATCGTCAAGGCCTTTCGGCGCAGCGTGCACGACCACCGGCGCGAGCGCATCCGCGCGACCGTCGGCCGCGGGAAAACATTGGCCATCGCCGGGTTGGATCGGCTGGTGCGTGGGGGCACGCCGACGGACGCGCAGGCGGAAGAACCACCGCACGCACCGCCGCTGCGGGACGTCCTGGACGCCCTCGTGCGCGCGATTGCGGAGCTCGACGCGTTCTGTTCGCTGGCGACCGCATCCACGGCGGTCGCGGGTGTCGTACCGCAGCTGGCCGCGCGCGGAGGTATTGGCCTCGTACTTTCCGGCGTCCGGCATCCCGCGCTCTCGGCCAGCATGCCCAACGACGTCGTGCTCGCCGAGTCCGAACGCGTGCTGCTGCTGACCGGTCCCAACATGGCGGGCAAGAGCACCTTGCTGCGGGCGGTCGGCATCACCGTGTACTGCGCGCATCTCGGCATGGCCGTCGCGGCGCGCGCCGCCCAGATTCCGTGGCATGACCGACTGGTGGTGTCGCTCACGGTGCGCGATAACCTGTCACGGGGTGAGAGTCTCTATCTCGCCGAAGTGCGTCGGGTGCGGGCCGTCGTCGAGGCGGTAGATCGCGGCGAGGCCGTACTGGCGATCTGTGACGAAGTCTTTCGCGGCACCAACATCAAAGACGCCACGCAGGCGTCGGCGCTCTTGGTCGACGGGCTCGCGTGCGCCCCGCACGGGACGTTTGTCATCGCGTCCCATCTGGCGGAGGTGGCGGAGGCGCGGACCGGACAGCGCGGCATCGCGTGCTGGTGCATGGAGGTCGAGCAGCAGAGCGACGCGTGGCGCTTCACGTATCGCGCGCGCCGCGGCGTGTCCGACGTCCATCTCGGCATGGTCCTCCTCGACGCCGAAGGCGTTGGCCCGGTGCTGCGGCGTATGGCCGCGCGAACGCCTGCGGAGCGCTACGAGCTGCCCTCGGCGCCGGCTTCCTGCAACAGCTCATGCGCCGCAGCGCTGGGTCGGCGTGCCGATCGCCGTACACTTCCCATGATAGCCCAGCGAGCGCACGATCGTGTGTACGGCACCACGCGAGCATCGCGGCATGCGCGCCTGCACAGAAATCGACGGTGGTCTGCTCATCGATCGCGTCACGAGAGAGGAAGATGTTCTGTCCGAGGAGGACCACCGTGCCCTCGCGCGCCGCCAGCTTCTAAAACGGCATCGCACTCACATGGCCCGCCACGACGCGCCATTGCTCGCCGCGGCGCGCCCAGACGCGAGTATAGCGATAGACACCGGAGACGGGTTGTCCGTGGACGAGGACCTCGAGGTGCGCTTGGAGGGCGACGACCAAGACATCGGGCGCGATGAGACGCCACTGCAGATCGGTCGGCTCGTGCGAGGTAAAGCGTACGGCCCCGCTCCGATGGAGCGCGAGGTCGTCTGCTTTCGACGCCAACACGCCGTCCGGTCCGACAAAGAGCAAGTCCTCGTCGATGAGGCGCTCGAGCGAATCGACATCTCCGTCGAGTTGCGCCTGCCGTAATGACGCTTCCAACGTTTCGACCAATGCTTGTTGCATGACGATTGCGATGAATTGAACCGACGATAGGTGTGGCGCGCGGCCACAGCGCAGCAACCACGTTGGTCGCCAACGTCACACACTCTAGCTTGCGGACTGCACGCGCGCGATCCAGCTAGCTCTGTCGACGAGCGATACGGTCACAGAGTGGAAGCCAACGATCCTTAGGGCGCCACTCCCAGGTGATCGTTTGGGTCCATCCGTCTTCACTGAACTCAATGCGTGCGCGCTCCCTGTCACCGCTCACACTCCACAGGCGTCCATCGACGTCCATTTCGTAGTGACGGTAGAATCCGTGATTGTCGAAGGTGCGCGCGAAATGACGTCACGTGCCGGTGTGCGTGCTAACCCACGGTTCAGCGACGCTTCTCGGATCGCCGACGGGCTGATTCGAACTACCGAACGACTCGCCGTCGGTCTTCCAGTGGCCCAGGAACACGGCGAGCGCTTGATGCTTCTCGCCGCGCACGGGTGCGACTTCAGTATCGCGCGGGGTCACTTGACGTCTCCGTTGAATCGTTGTTGACGGTCGCGTATCCACCGTTCTGATGATTGTGCAGTAGTTCTGGTCAGGGCGCCAGCTCGATGCGGCCTCGGTGGCAAACACCGTGCGTTCGCTGGAGCGGCGTGTCTGATCATCCGTCGTGAGAGCCCGAATGACCACAACGACGGACGCGGCTGTGGCCTCTTGCGCGGTTGGCGGGGCAAATGTTTATCGGCGTCGATATGGCGATAGCCGGGCTGGTGATCCGCGTGCTGTCGAGTATAGAGCGATTCACGGTTGAGAACGATGAAGGGAGCGTGCGGACGTTGGTGCAGCGCGCCGCCTCGAGCAGTCCGCAGTTGATCATGCTGGAGGCGACCGGCAGATACGAGCTGCTTGCCGTCGCAATCGTGTGGGACAGGTGTTCAGCACCGAGCGAGGCGAGCTTCGGAAGATGCCCGTCTGCAGCAAGCATCGCTCGGAAAGCGCCACACGCATGTTGCTTCGAAGCGGCCTCGTGCGCAGCCGAACGGTAGCGGGCCGCGCCGTGCCCCGAACGGCCAACCGCAACGCGTCGTCCTGCAACCCCGCCTTCGCTGATCCGTGCAGGTAAAAGCGTGAGCCATTTCACGAAGCCGCCCTGCTGAGCGCCCCGTTGGCCCTTCGCTTGCAAGGGAGGATGCCAAACGGTTCACACTTTCTGGGAGAAACATATGAAGACTTCATTTGCGAGCGGGATACTTGGTATCGCGACCGCCGCTGTCCTCGCTGGTTGCGGCGTCAAGACCACCACGACCAGCGTGGTTCCATCAGGAGCAACGCGGACTGCCACCTGCGAGGCCGTCGTGAAGACATACGATAGCCGCGCCGAGATTCCATCGGATTACTACGAACTGGCGTTCATTCAAGCCGAAGCCAACTCGGTGTATACGTCCGACCGGAAGATCGAGGCGACCATCATCAAGCGCGCGGCAGAAGCTGGCGCCACAGCGATCATCGCGAATCCGGTCACCGAGTCCAAGGTAGGCGTGAAGGTGCTCGGTGAGGCACTCGGCACCGGCAGCGCAAGCTCCAAGGCATCCGCGCTCGCAATCTACTTGCCGGCCGATGCGCCGCGCGTCACGCAGATGTGCGGTAGGTAGCTCGTAGCCGTGAGCGCGACAGGGTCGCCCATGGCGCGCTCACGGGAGAAGGTCTACCGAAACAGTAACACCGACAACGGGTTGCGTTACGCTGAGGCATACCGAACGCATCATCGCCTGCTTCACTGTCGGTCGATCCGGTAGCGCACCACGACCGGTACGTCATCGCCGTCGAGCTGAATGTCGTACAGATGCTGTCGAGCAATGAACAGTCGGTCGCCGAGCGGGCGCGGCACGCGCACGGAGGCGATGTGCGTTCCACTCGCGTCGAACACACCGATGGGCGCCGGCGTGGTATGCGAATTTCGGCGCACCCATACGCGCCCGTCATCGTCGACGTCAATCTGCCGGAGCGCCGGGTATGTGATGGGAATGCGGTGTTCACCGTCATCGACCAACGTACCTTCTGCGCTGGCGAAGGTACAATAGCGGCGTACCATACTGTCGCGCAGTGCAGGTGGCACCGTTATTCGCGGCACGATGCAGGACACTACCGTGCGCAGGGGCTGACCGAGTGACGCCTGGAACAACTGGTACGTCGACATTGGTACACACCATACAGTACCTCGACCCGTTACCACCGTCTGCGGGTCAGCGGCGAACGGCAGCGTGAACGACGTCGCAAAGCCGTCGTGCGCACGGTAGACATGCGTTGGTGCGGGGGCACCGCACGTGACCCCGCCCACCGTGTCCGCCCGCCCGTCGGGGTGGATAAAACGAACGCGTGCCTCGGCGCGCGCGTACCCCGTGCGGGCGTCCACGCCGTCGATGGGTGCTCGTACAGGGTAGTCGATGATGCGCCCAAGGGAATCCACCGCGCCTTGCCATACCTCGCCATATCCGCTGGACGCGGCGAGCGTCTGCCGCAAAAAGCGGCCGTTGAAGTCGACGAGTATGTACCGTCCCTGACTCGGGTCGTTGACGACTACCGCATCGGGACCAAGGGCCATGCCCGTGGCATACTCCAGTTCTCCCGGGTCGTGACGGCGACGCACGCGCTCCGCGCGACCAACGCGCTGATCACGGCCGATGCGGGCTATCACAGCAAGACGAATCTGGAGGCGCTCGCGGCGATGCGCGTCCCCGCGCTGATCGCCGACAACGAGATGCGCGGTCGAGATGAGCGCTTCGCGACGCAAGACCGGCACACCGTGCTACCGCATCCGCTGCACAACAAATCGGCGCCAGTGTCACCATCGTCGCCCTGCTTTACGCCGAATGACTTCGTGTACGACGCGGACGCACGCACCTGCACGTGTCCCGCGGGCAAGTCGCTGTACCGGAAGGGGCGTGCAAATATGACGAAGGACTACGTCGGCGAGCATGTTCGCGGCGCGAAGCGGGACGGCGTACCCTGCACCCTACGCGCCACGTGTCTGCGCTCGCCGGACGCCACCGCGGTCCGCAACGTGGCGTTCTTCCGCGGCCGCGTCGAGCCCGACACGCGGCACCCGCGCGACACGCACACCATGCGCATGAAGGCGCGCATCGATTCCGACACCGGTCGTGAGCAGTACGGGCGGCGATTCGCGACGGTGAAGCCGGTGTTTGCGAATCTGCGCCATAACAAACTATTGGATCGCTTCACACTGCACGGGCGCACGAAAGTCGATGGGCAATGGAAGCTGTTTTGCTTGGTGCACAACATTGAAAAACTCGCTTGCGCGGGATACGCGGCGTAAGCAGAGCGAGGAACACCACGCGTCGACGCGCAAAGCATGCGATACGACCGCGATTTGTACGAGCAATCATCGATGGGATCTACGCGGCGCTACGCCGCGCGCGTGCGCGCCTGCAAACGACTTATCCTACAACCTCACCGCTAAGCGTTCTGCTGCGAGCGCATCAGATCAAATGCGAGCGTAGCGAGCAATCCGAAACGCGCTTGTCAGTTGCAACGCGCTGTTCGGCATCATGGCTCCGGAATTTCGAGATCGCGGCAGATTTTTCGCGCGAGATAATCATTCACCTCACGATGGCGCGGGATAACGGACGTCCGACGCGCGGGGCGATTAACGAAGCCTGAGTGATTGCCGCCCTCCCGGAGGAGGACACAGCCGTGCGCCTCGACATGGCGCACGAGCTCGACGCGCTTCACGCGCTGAGGCGGAGGGGTTCGCGAATCACGGCGGCGCCCGCAAGGTCTTCTTCCGCCATGGCGCGATTAGCCTCCATCACGAGCACCACGGCCTCGCGTAAGTTGGCTCGCGCTTCGTCGAGTGTGGCACCTTGCGTATTGGCACCCCGCAGTTCCTCTACGAAGGCAATGTACCCTTCAGGTACCGCCTGATAGACAGCAGTCAGCTCTACGGCCATTGCGAACTCCGAGGTTGTTGGGACTCTTACAATGTATGGTCGCCACGGCTGAACCGCACGCGTGCATTACGCAACCCGCCGCATTGGGTCGGCCGGGCACTTGCCGCAGTTTGCACTGATCGTCCGAGCCGGCACGGCTCGTTGCCTGCTAGACATCCGCGCCCTGCTGTGGGGCCTGGTAACGATGCGGCAGGCGAACGACGCAAGGCAGCCGACGTCCGCGAGGAGCCCCGTCGCCAGCAGCGATCGGGTCGGTAACTCCGCGGGAAAGGCTACGAATGACGATGGTGCGGAATTGGCGATGGAGCGATCGCAGCTGACACTGGGACCGCGTCGACGGCTTGCCCATTGCTGAGCGCTCTCTGGCTGTCCCACGGGTCGGCTATCTCTGCCACTCACTGCGCGGCGATATCCGGCTCGCCTGGTATTCCGCGCGCGAGCCAGATCGCACCAATTGCACTGAGAACGGCGTGGACGATGATCGTGAACCGACGGAAGTCATTCGCCTCAGGGTGAGCAGAGTACAGCCAGTTGACGGCTTGGAGCATCAGACCAACGAGAATCCCAGCGATCATTCCGCGGACAAAGATCTGGCGTCGTGTCATCGATTCAAGATTGGTACGACGTGTGTGAATCGGGCCCCGTTCTGTGCATCAGGCGCAGGGTGATTACGAACGCCCTCTCAATCTGCGGCAAAGCTACCCAACTTGCTGACGCCGAACGCTGCGCTCTGCTGCAGCGACTCTCAACAAACAGCCGTGAACGGAGGCGCGCCAGCGCCGCAGTTACACGGCGCACCCCACCGTCGCTTTCGGCAGCAGCGAAACGTTATGCGCTCGCGCGCCGTTCGGCGGCAATGCGCTCCGCCAAGTAGACCTTGAGGAGCGACTGATACGGAACATCGCGCTGATTCGCCAAGACCTTGAGCTCGTCGAGGAGCCCTTGCGGGAGGCGCAGCGAGATCGTCGCGGTAGACGGCTTCAGATTCGGAAACGTGACGCGGGTCGCCTGCGGATACTCGAAATACTCAGACGTATCCGCCGTGGCCCAGAACGCGCGCTCTTCGTCTTCGGAGCGGAACGCCGGAATCGACTTACGGGGCTTCGTGCGGGATTTTGGCATATAGGGTTCGCTCCTTGCGACTCATCGGCCGGGCCGAAATCACGCGGACCAGATCGCGACGCACGGTGAAGATCACCGCGAGTCGCCGATCCGCCGCCGTACGGCCCAGCACGAGGTAGCGCGGCTCTCGGGTAGAGTGCTTGGCATCCTCGGCCAGCAGCACCGGCTCATAAAAAAAGACGTCCTCGGCTTCGTTCCGCGAGACCGCATGCCGAGCCCAGTTCTTCTCCGCATTCCCGCCGTCCCAGTCGAAGCCGGCCAGTCGGGCCGCGAAAGCGGAAAAGTCGGTCACCCTGAAAGTATATGCTGATCATATACAGAGCGCCAGTGGCCGCGATGCGCATGTCCATTCCTGCCTCGCTGCGCATAACGAGGCTGTAGGAAAAGTCCCGAAGCAAGCCAATGTGGAAACGGAACTTGATAGCACGCGACGGGTTCGTCCTGCGTCGAATGTGGTGTCGGTTCGCCTCGCTGTCGAGATCCTGCCATGGCCCGCTACAAGTCCCTCGATACCAACCCGCAGTTTCTGAGCGTCGACCTCGCGCGCCAGTTGCTGCCCGGCACGTTCGAGCACGCGCTGAACCACCTGCTCGACCACGAAGTGGATCTGGCGCACTTCGACGCGCGCTTCAAGAACGACGCCACCGGCGCGCCGGCGCCGGCGAGTCCGCAGGAAAACGGCGCGCATGAGCGCATGCATCGGGTCCTCAAAGCGAAAGTCACCAAGCCCGCCGCGGCCAACGCGAAACTGCAGCAACGGGTGCCCAACACGTTCGTACAGACCTACAACGAGGTGCGGCCCCACGAGGCGCTCAATGACGAGACCCCCGCCTCGCGCTGGCGCCCCTCCGCGAGACCGCTGCCAACGCGCATCATCCCACCAACCTATCCGGGCCATTTCGAAATCCGACGCGTGAGCACGGCCGGCACGTTTCGCTTACACAACGGCCAGCAGTTCTTAACCCAAGCACTCAACGGCGAGACCATCGGACTCGAGGAGGTGCAGGACGGCGTCTGGAACGTGATCTACTACGAGACGTTGCTCGGTCGATTTGACGAGCGCACCCGCACCATCACCGGCGCACCGTCTCTCAAGAAAGACTGTTAACGATGTCCCCGGACAAAGTGTCACCTATCTTCCCGACTGTTCACGGTGCGAAAGCCATCATGCCGGCTTTCGAAACTGCACGCTCCAGATGATCGCAAGCAGTTCTTCCTGTCCCTCTTCGGTGTTGGACTAGCCGCTTACCGTCAGCGGCATGATGGGTGAAGTGTCTCCCTGCCGTGCCCAGTGCGCCGCAGCGAGGTACTCGCCGGCCGGGCCGCGACCAAGAAGCACAGTGACCGCACGTCCCCCGATCTCAGTCGTGCATTTGCGCACCTCGTCGAGTGAACGGAGAGCGGACAAATCGTTCGCGCTTGCTCCGTACTCGAAGCCGAGAATCACTTCGCCCCGCCTCCAGCCCGATACTTCGGCGCTGGTTGGCGTGTCGAACTTGACGAACGAGCGCGGTACCCGCAGAGAGAACGCGCTGGCTGACACTTCAGACGCATCAGTGACGCCGTGAGACGGGCGCTCGCACGGCAACGCAGAGGCGTCGTTAGCGTCGTTCGAGAAGCCGGCGAGAAAAGCGGTGAGCAGAAACGCGAGGAACATCAGAGACCGGGTTTGGGTTGCATAACGCTAGCTTCTGCAGCGGGCGATCAAATAAGGCGCGAGCGAAGCGAGCATCCACTTCGCCCGGGATCTTGCACCACTTTCGTGGACATTCGTTGATTATGCTGCGCAACGCTCGAAGGCGATAGGAGAAGTGTAGTTCAAGCTGGAGTGCAGTCGCGTGCGGTTGTAGTAGCGGATGTACTGACGGAGCGCGGTGCGAAGCGCGTGATCGGTGAGAAAGGTGACACCACGCGTCAGTTCGGCCTTGAGCGAGTGCCAGAACGACTCCGCGTGCGCGTTGTCGCCAGGCCCTCGAACACTGGCGCTCTGGCGCATGCCGTGGGCCACGACGGCGTCACAGAAGGCCGCCCCCATGTATTCCGTGCCGCGATCGCTGTGAAAGATCACCCCCACCGCAGGTCGTCGGCGCACGGCCGCGCCGAGCACCGCGCACGTGACGGCTGACGTACGGCGCCGCGTCAACGACCACGCCAAGACGCGGCGGGAATACTGATCCATCACGATCGCGAGGTACCACCAGCAGCCCGCCACCTTGAAGTACGTGATGTCGCCGACCCACACCTGATTGGTCGCGGTTACGGTGGTCTTCCAGAGCAAGTTCGGATGGCGGGCATACCGCTGATGCACGGCGGCCTTCGCGCGATACCCGCGCACGGCTTTGGCCCGCAGGCCGGCGGCCGCCATGAGTCGCGCGACCCGACGGCGACTGACCGGCCAGCCAGCGTCTACCAGTGCGCGGTGTAGCCGTGGACTGCCGTACCGCTCGTGATGGCGCGTGAACAAGCGGACAAGCTCGGTGGTCAAGCGTCGGTCCTGTTTCGCATGGTCACTTACTCCGCGGGCGCGCCAGGCATAAAAGCCACTTGGCGTGACGTCGAAGCGGTGACACCGCCACGTCACGCGGAACTGCGTGCAGTGCGCGTCAATGAAGGCGAACGTTTCGCCCGTTGAGCGGAACAGAACCGAATGGCTTTTTTAAGAGTTCGTGCTCCTGCTGCAGCTCGGCATACCGCTGCTCGAGCGCCTGCAGCTGCGCGATCTCACGCGCCGGGCCAGGTGGCGGCGCCTTGACCGCGCGCCCGCCAACCATCCCGTCGCGTACGTCCTTCCGCCACTTCGACAGCATGAAGGGATGAATCTCTAGCGCGGCGGCTACCGTCTTGACCTGCATGCCCGGCTGTTGACTGAGACGAACGGCCGTCTGCTTAAACTCGTCCGTGTACTTGTACAGCTTGCGCGGTCCCGATCGTGGCACGTGTAACTCCCATTCTCGTTAGGTGGAAGTGTACACGAAACTGATGCAAGAGCCCTCGCCAGCAGCAAGCATCGTTATGCAGTCGCGGACTACGGACTAGCCTCACGACCGTAACCGTCCTTGAACGGTAGCACCTTGGCACCGCCACTCAGGGACCAAGAGCCAGCGAAATACCGACAGGTTGGTTCGAGCATGGCCGCAAATCGAGTTGCAGATGGCGGCGGCGCGATCTTCGTGTACTAGCCTGTTATCAACAACAACTACTCAGGTTACAAGATAGTCTCCGGCACTAATGAACTGCCACGCATCGGTCGAGAGCCGACGGAACTTCAGAGCGCGTGCTACGGTCCGAACGTGACCGCCTTCACCGGATCTGTAAGCACTAAACGATACCCACACGAGCAGTTCATCTCCGTCATCGTTGGCTTGGGCCGCGTAGACAGTGAGAAACTCTCCTTCACGCTTCATTTCGCAGCGCACGGAGATCGACCGAGTTGGACACTCGTAATAATCGAAAAAGTTCGCTCTTACGAGCCGAGGAGGAATGACACGCACCGACTCCGAAGCAGTTTCTATCGGCAGGCGTGATTTCGCGCGCAGCACCGAGAGGCTGAGATCGACATCGACCATGATTCTGCTTTGCGTCGACTTTGTGAGAACGCTATCTTTTACGGCGAAGTCGAGAGTCTTCTCGACGATCGCGACGATATCTCGTTCATTCATCCGTGCCCCGGTCTGCCCTGCGCGCGGCGACGCAAACGCGAGTGCAACAAGAAGACAACTTGCTGTTCGTATCATGATGCTCTCCAAGTAATGTTGAACAACCCACACGTTTCGTGCCGGCGGGGAGCTGAGGCGTACTAGTACTTCCGGAACACGAGGACTAGCTGCTCTATTGGCATGTGTTTGCCATAAATACCCCAATACCCCACGTCTCGTTCGGATCTTCCATTCCGTTCTGATGCTGCTCCTCATGAGCGATGGTCCCAGCAAGCACCTCCGTCAGCTGAGTAATGCCAAGGTCGGTTATGTACGTATTGGGGTCTGTCGAGTGGTAGCCAGTGAAAGTTGTTTGGGGTGGTATGTTAGCATTCATCCATACGTAGGCTCGGGTTCCCGGTGGTAAGGGCACGTTTGCCTGTGCCGGTCTGAAGCCGTAGCCTTTTGCATCGAACCGTGCTTGGGCAGCATTGCCCGCGTTAATGCAACCGACGTTGCCGTGGCCTTTCAAATGATTGATGGATGCTTGGATGTCCTGGCAGAACGCACCACTAAATGTGCAATCGTATGTAAATCGGGGGCCAGGGATCGTGCGCTCATCAAATCCATTCGTTGGTGCGTTCTCCACGCACCCTGTTGAAAGCCACGTCGCTGATAGAAGCACCAGCGCTTTCGCACACCGGGTCACAGGAGCCTCGAATGTTTGAGTGAGTCGCGCGGAAAGGGAAACCTTGACGACGCCTGGGAATTGCATAACGCGGGCTTCTGCAGCGGGCGATCAAATCAAACGTGAGCGAAGCGAGCAACCGTATCGCCCGTCTGCAGCAAGCACCGTTATGGGACGACTGCGCAGGCTAACGCACATCGACGCCAGCAGCGGGAGACGGGTGTCGCGCCTTCCACCACGCCCAGGCCATTGCCCCCAGCAGCGCCAGGAGTACACCCTGGTAGGCGACCTCCAGCATCGGCGGTACGAGGGTACCTCGCATGCGCGCCGCCTCGCGCGCCATAGCGACCGCCATGCCCGTAGTCCCGAGCAGTGCTCGACGCGTGCCGCCCTGTCCGAGCGCGCTTGGAGAGGTGCTCTGGACCAAGCCGACGACGAAGAGCGGGGACGCGAGGCTTGCGGACACCACAAACCGACCAAACGCGCTCGCAGTCGAAGGCAGCCATTGATAGAGCACGCCGGCCAACGCCAAGGCGACCGCCGATAGGCTGAGGCCGAGCCACGCGCGCATGTTATCGCTCATCACCGGCTCCGGAGAAGAAGATTGTCGCGTTGCGGCATCGTCGCGATTTGGCGCCGCCCGCATCATTGCGTCGAAACATCAAGATTCGTGCGGCCTTGTACGAGACACGCAACCTGTTTGTCGATCGCATAACGCCTGGCGTTCTGCTGCAGCGCATCAAATAAACTGCGGCCGGACGGGCGCCGTGCGCCAGCACGGCGACCGCCTGCCGCACACCGCCTCGCGCTGCCAGCAGCAACGTTTCGTTAGACCAAACCTGGGACCAGTCGAGCCGCTCCTCAACGGTCATCCTCCGTAGAGCGGGAGCTCACCGAAGTTGTCGGTTGCGTGGGCAACTCAAACGACGCCAACACGCGCGCGAGTAGTGGCAAGTCGCTTCCCTTACGTAGCCGCGCCATCTCGCGTGCCGCCGCCAACTTGTTGGCAAGCCGACCGAGTCCGATTGCGGTCGCGGCGGTAGCGAAGACCGTCAAGGCAGGGATGACCACGACCCAGGCGCGCGAGTTCTTGGTCCACCATCGCCATGCCGGCCCCCCATCGATGAGTAGATCAGCCACGAACGCAGTCGATGAGACCAGTAGCAGGGCGGAGATCATTACGGCAGCGCCAAGCATCCACCCGCCTAATTTGCGACGGAGCCCATCCGCGCACGAACGGCACACAGGGATACCCGTCACGTTGTACGTCGCCGTGAATCCGAGGCTGCTTCCACACGATCCGCAGCATCCGGCGACCATCCGGGCTGTGGCGGTTCGACGCCACAGCAAGTAGCGCACGAGGGCGATCGATGAACCGACGCCTACGGACAGCGTAACCGCAAAGAACGGAATGAAAACAAAGGGCGACGCGTCAAATGCCATTGAGCTCTCCGATTGAAACCGCAGCCAGCAGCAACACTACTTTCGGGGTCTAACGAGGCTGTAGGAAAAGTCCGCAAACAGTCAATGTGGAAACGGAACTCCCGCCCGCGCCTCGGGTGTTTGATGACGGAAATGTGCAGTCCGATTTCATCTCCGTCGAGGGGTCGGCATGGCGCGCTACAAGTACATCGACACGCAGCCCCGATTGTTGGCCGTCGACTTGTCCCGGCAGCTGCTGCCCGGCACGTTCGAGCACGCGCTCAACCATCTGCTCGATCACGCGATCGACCTGTCCCACTTCGACGCGCGGTTTCAGAATGATGCGACCGGTGCACCGGCGTATCCACCGGCGCTGTTACTCAAGGTGGTGCTTTTCGCGTACTCGCAGGGGATCGTCAGCAGCCGGCAGATCGAGCGCGCGTGCCAAGAGCACGTCACGTTCATCGCCCTCTGCGGCGACCGCGCGCCGCACTTCACGACGATCGCCAAGTTCGTCAGTTCGTTGGGCGAGGACATCGCGCGCGTCTTTGCGGCGGTGCTGGCGGTGTGTGACACCCAGGGCTTGATCGGCCGGGAGATGTTCGCCATCGATGGCGTAAAACTGCCGAGTAATGCGTCGAAGCATCGCAGTGGAACGCGGGCGGATTTCGAGCGACAGGCCGCCAAGTTGGAGCTGGCCGCGACCACGATGCTGCAGCGCCATCGTGCGGCGGACACCGCGCCCACGGAGCCCGATCCCGACACGAAGGCGACGAAGCGGATCGAGCGATTGGAGCACGATGCGGCGCAGATCCGCTCCTGGCTGGCGAACAATCCCACCGATCGTCGCGGGCCGAAGGGCACGCTCCGCAAGAGCAATCGGACCGACAATGACAGCGCCAAGATGGCGACGAGCAAAGGCGTGCTCCAGGGCTACACGGGCGTCGCCGCCGTCGACAGCGCGCATCAAATCATCGTCGAGGCGCAAGCGCATGGCACGGGCGCCGAGCAGGAACTACTCGTGCCCGTGGTGACGGCCACGCACGCGCTCCGCACCGCGGACACGCTGATCACCGCCGATGCGGGCTATCACAGCGAGGCGAACCTAAAAGCGCTCGCGGCGATGCGCGTCGCCGCGTTGATCGCCGACAACGAGATGCGCCGTCGGGATGAGCGCTTCGCGACGCAGGACCGGTACACCGCGCTACCGAATCCGCTGCACAACAAGGCGACGCCGACACCGGCCTCATCACCCTGCTTCACGCCGAACGACTTCGTCTACGACGCGGACGCACGCACCTGCAAGTGTCCGGCGGGGAAGTCGCTCTATCGGAAAGGCCGCGCGAACATGACGAAGGACTACGTCGGCGAACACTTTCGCGGCGCGAAGCGGGACTGTGTCCCGTGCGCGCTGCGCGCGCATTGTCTGCGTACGCCGGACACGACCGCGGTGCGCAACGTCGCGTTCTTCCGCGGCCGCGTCGAGCCCGACACGCGGCACCCGCACGAAACGCACACCATGCGCATGAAGGCGCGCATCGATTCGGCCATCGGCCGTGAACAGTACGGTCGGCGTTTCGCGACGGTCGAGCCGGTGTTTGCGAATCTGCGCCACAACAAGCGCCTCGATCGCTTCACGCTGCGTGGGCGCACGAAGGTCGACGGGCAATGGAAGCTGTTTTGTCTGGTGCACAACATCGAAAAGCTCGCCAACGCGGGATACGCGGCGTAAGCAGCGCGAGGAACACCGCACGTCGAAGCTCGAAGCGAACGATACGACCACGATTCGCGCGAGGAATACTCGAACGAATCCGCACCGCGCGATTCGGTGCGCGGGCGCGTCCGTAAAACGTCTAATCCTACAACCTCAACGCCTTGCGTTCTGCTGCAGCGCTTCAAATAATCTGCGCGCGCAGCGCGCTTTCCGAAATGCGCTGACTGCAGAAACGTTTCGTTAGAGCGCGAATTGCTCGCCGCGACAATCGGCGCCTTCGCCTCGATGCGTAGCTCGCACATTCCGAACAGTACCATCGGTGCTAGCGACCGCCGGATCGCATTTGCCGCCTTGACCGGACGACCAGCATTGTTCCACAAATTGCGAGCAGCGAACCGCAGCAGACAAGCGCCCTCGCGACTCCGCCCTCGACGAGCGCACTAGTCCCTGCCGAGCCGAAAGGCAGGCCAATGCTCGCCAGCATGGCGCCGACCTCATAGCCCAGGATTGGCGTTCCCGATCGTCGATGTAGAACATAGATCCGCCACGAACAGAGGAGGGACACTCCGCTAAGAATGAACGCAATCACGAGTGAGATGTTCATAGTAATGGATTTGCAGTTGTCGCTCTAACGAGGCTGTAGGAAAAGTCCCGAAGCAAGCCAATGTGGAAACGGAACTTGATAGCACGCGACGGGTTCGTCCTGCATCGAATGTGGTGTCGGTTCGCCTCGCTGTCGAGATCCTGCCATGGCCCGCTACAAGTCCCTCGATACCAACCCGCAGTTTCTGAGCGTCGACCTCGCGCGCCAGTTGCTGTCCGGCACGTTCGAGCACGCGCTGAACCACCTGCTCGACCACGAAGTGGATCTGGCGCACTTCGACGCGCGCTTCAAGAACGACGCCACCGGCGCGCCGGCGTACCCGCCGGCCATGTTGCTCAAAGTGGTGCTGTTCGCGTATTCCCAGGGCATCGTGCGCAGCCGGGCCATTGAACGCGTGTGCCAAGAGCACGTGACGTTCATGGCGTTGTGCGGCATGACGGCGCCGCATTTCACCACGATTGCCCATTTCGTCAGTACGCTCCGCGACGACATCGCCCAGGTGTTTGCGGCGGTGCTGGCGGTGTGTGACGG
>NZ_JANPLK010000031.1 GCF_031426495.1 Gemmatimonas sp.
AATGTGATCGAGCCACCGGGGCCGGGGCGCCTGCCGGCCCCGGCTCATATCCCGGGGCTCGTGGACCTGCCGCGCTGGGGTTTTACTTGGGGCCCGCGGCGTTGAAACCCGCGAATCCCGCGTTACAACGACTCTGACCCCATGAACCAAACCCGCCTCAGTACCCCACCGCCATCCCATCCTTGCGCGGATCACTCCCCGCCGCAAACCCCTTGGGCAATCGCACGATCGCCTGCGCGCCGCCAAAGGCTACCGTGGGCTGCTCGATCAGCACGTGCCCCATGGCGATGAGCGCATTGCGCACACCATCCCCGATCGGCACCTCGAGCGCCACACGCTGTTTGTCGTAGTGACGAAAACGCGGGGCATCGATCGCCGCCTGCACGTCCATGCCGAACACGAAGTAGTTGAGCAGGAACTGCACGTGCCCCTGTGCCTGCACGCCGCCACCCATCAGCCCGAAGCTCATGTACGCTTGTTCACGGCCGTTCACCGTTTGGGTCACGAAGCCGGGAATCAGCGTGTGAAACGGTCGCTTGCCCGGTGCCACCGTATTCGGCAGCCCCTCGGTGAGCGTGAAACTCGCGCCGCGGTTGTGCAGCGCGAAGCCCAAGCCCGGTACCACGACGCCCGAGCCGAAGTAGTCGTAAATCGAGTTGATGAACGACACCATATTCCCGTCGGCATCGGCCACCGTGAGATACACCGTCTCGCTTTTCGTGCGCAACGGACCCGGATCCACTCGCTCCTGCGCACGCAGCGGATTCAGATGACTGCGCCGTTCGGCGATGAACTCGTCGGTGAGCATCTCCGACGCCGGCATATCGAGATGATCAGCGTCGCCCACAAAACGATCGAGGTCGGCGTAGGCCAGCTTCTTCGCCTCGATGAGATGATGCAGATACGCCGGCGAGTTGTGCCCCATCGCTTTGAGGTCGTACGGTTCGAGAATGCGCAGCATTTCGAGTGCAGCGATCCCCTGGTTGCTCGGCGGCAACTCCCACACCCGATATCCCTTGAATGGCACCGAGATCGGCGTCACCCAGTTCGGCGCATTCTTCCGCAGATCGTCGATCGTGACGAAGCCGTCCAACGCCTTGATGCGCGATGCCATGCGCTTGCCGATCGCACCGCCGTAGAAGGTGCCGATGCCGCTATCGGCGATGGTCTTGAGGGTGCGCGCGTAGTCGGGATTGCGAAACCAATCACCGGCCTTCGGTGCCCGTCCGCCCGGCAGATAGGTGGCTGCGGCCGCCGAGTCTCGCTGCAGGAACGCGGTCTCGTTCGCCCACTGCGATGCGATGATCGGCGATACGGGAAAGCCATCGCGGGCATACGCGATAGCTGGCTGCAGCACCTGCGCGAGTGTTCGCCGCCCATGGGTGCGTAACAACTTGTCCCATCCGGCCAGTGCGCCCGGTACGGTCACCGACATCACGCCCTGCTGCGAGCCCACGCGAAAGCCACGCGCCTGGAGTGTAGCGCGCGTCATCAGTGATCCCGCCCGTCCGCTCGCGTTGAGTGCGACCAGTTTCTGCTCTTTGGCCAGCCACACCATGGCGAACATGTCGCCGCCGATGCCCGTCATGTGCGGTTCGGTCACGCTCAGCACGGCCGCCGCGGCGACCGCCGCGTCAATCGCGTTGCCACCGCGGCGCAGGATTTCGAGACCGGCCGCCGACGCCAAAGGTTGGCTGGTGGCCACGACGGCGCTGGGCGCATAGACGGTGGAACGGCCGGCCATGGTGCTGGGCCGCTGTGCCAACAGAGGCGACGCAACGACGGCGAGCGCACCGAGTGCGCCGACCCGCGCGAGAGAATGACGTGGTGACATGCAGGTTCCCCAAGAGTGAAACACGACTAAACGGACCAGACAAAGCTGCGGCGACCGGCACGCCTGCGCCATCATTGTCAGGTGGTGCCGCGCTCGCCGAACCAGTAGCACAGTCCATCGGGCGCAATGACGTAGCAGACCGTCCACGCCACACCGTCCCGTTGCTCGACACCGAAATCCGACGGAGACTTCGCGAGTCCGCGCGTTGCGAACTCGGCGAACAGCGCCGTCAGGCCGCGCACATGAAAGGCGCAGCCATCCTGCGTGGGATCACCGCCGTTTTCCTCAAGCCCGATCTGCACGTCGTCGCGCGCCAGCACCGCCCGGGTATGCGGGGCATCGTGGCGTGAGACCACGCGAAAGCCGAGCACTGTTTGGTAGAATGGGAGCGCGGCCGCGAGGTTCGGCACCGGAAGATGCATCGTGTCGTCGCGGTAGCCGAACGCTTTTTCGAGATACCCACTCATACTGACACCTCCGCGCGTCGCACGTCATAGCGCAGTTCCGCCATGCCGTCGCCGATCCGCTCCACCGAAGTCAGTCGTAGCGCAAGCGCTCCGTCGATACGACGCGGCAGCAGTGGCTTGCCGCGCCCCAAGGTGACCGATCCGATCTGCACAATGATCTCGTCGAGCAGCCCGGCGTCGTAGAACTGCCCGGCCAGATCGCCACCGCCTACGATCCAAAGGTTTTTGCCAGCGGCGGCCTGCGTCATCGCGGCGTGCACCGGACGCACGTCGCCGCGCACCACGTGGATC
This sequence comes from Gemmatimonas sp., assembly GCF_031426495.1. Lineage (NCBI taxonomy): Bacteria > Pseudomonadati > Gemmatimonadota > Gemmatimonadia > Gemmatimonadales > Gemmatimonadaceae > Gemmatimonas > Gemmatimonas sp. The sequence continues at coordinate 2,593 of NZ_JANPLK010000031.1, forward strand.
TCGGCCCGGTCGATCGGTTCGATCGCTCGGCTCGAGAACACCCACGTGGGCTGCGTGTACGGCCACGACGCACCGTCACCGGTGGTCGGCTTGATGACGTGCTTCAGCATCCACTCATACGTCGCCGAACCCATGGCCAAGGCGCCAACATCGGCGATGAACTGCGGGTAGCTGGTCGCGTTGACGTCGACGAGCGAGAACAGCCACTCGATCGAGTCGTCCTCAGTTGCAATGAACCCGTCCAGGCTGGACGCGGTGTAGTACTGCGTGGGCATTGCACACTCCCGTCGGGGCCCGTTTTCTCGATTGATGCTCGGAGAAATTAGCCCAGGTCAGGGCCCGCCAATAGCGGAGCACGACACCGGCCGTGCCGTGCGGCCGTAGATTGACCATGCATCACGGTTGCATTTCTTCAGCATCGAGGCGGCAATGGAGCAGATCAAGGTGGCGGGCGACAAGCTCAAGTCGACGCTCAAGCAACTGATTCGCGAGGGGAACGTGCGGCGCATCATCGTGCGCAACGCGACCGGACGCACGCTGATCGATATGCCACTCAGTGCAGGACTGGCCGGCGCTTTCCTGGCGCCCTTCTGGGCCGCCGTGGCCGGCATCGTTGCGCTCACGAAGGAGTTCACGATTGTGGTTGAGCGCGACCCGGAACATCAGGTCACGAAAGTCGAGTAGCGGCGGAGGAGGAAAAGCGCGAGTCAGAGGTCAGTGAACAGGCGTCAGGCGTCAGACTGGGTATAGTGGTCAGAGTTCAGCAACGACAGTCCACAGTGTCGCGCGGGTTTCGTGGCGCTGGCGATCCTTAAGGCTGTCGCGCAAACCCGCGATCCCGAGGTCACTTCAGCTCGCGTTGACCACCGCCTCTCTGTCGTTCGGCACCACCAAATGCTCGATACTGAGCACTGTCGTTGCTGAATTCTGAACACTATAAGCGGCGGATTCAACGAGTCGGTGCAACGCTCTCAGCGAAGATAGCTGCCGGCGTGCGGAAGCCGAGGGTTTTTCGCGGACGCGTATTCACTTCGTGGGCGACCCGATCGAGATCGCGTTGGGTATACGCGGACAAATCAGTG
>NZ_JANPLK010000032.1 GCF_031426495.1 Gemmatimonas sp.
ACCACTTTGTAGCGGGCCATGGCAGGATCTCGACAGCGAGGCGAACCGACACCACATTCGATGCAGGACCAACCCGTTGCGTGCTAGCAAGTTCCGTTTCCACATTGGCATGCTTCGGGACTTTTCCTACAGCTTCGTTAGGCAGTCTTGGCTGAGAGTCCTGCAGTCGTAAACTCACGAGACTAAATTGCCAACGGTGCAAGTGCATGAGCGAAACCCCTCCCGCGTCAAGACGCCGCATGCCTGAGATTTCCCCTGGCAACCATCACCGGCCCGTGGTCACGATGCGGAGACTTGCACTTGTCGCTCCGTTGGTCGCAATCGCGCACTATGTGGCGTCAGTCGTCGTCCTCCTGCGCAACTTCGGAGGCATTATGCGCGACTTTGATACGGGCGGCCCGCCTCATGTCACACCTGCCGATCGGGCGTTCGAGCTACTCCAGCACGCATTGTTCTTTCCGCTCGTTGCTCCGCTTGGAGATCTGTGGCCGACGGCCATACGCACGGGAGCATTCCCGTTGCAGCACGTGCCGTTCATCGCGAATGGCATGCTGTGGGCATTCACGATGGTAGCGCTCGTTTGGCTTTGGCGCAGAAGGGCTGCCTAACGAAGCGTTGCTGCTGGCAGCGCCGTGCGGAGTGCGGCAGGCGGTCGCCGCGCTGACGCACGTCGCCCGTCCGGCCGCACTTTATCTAATGCGCTGCAGCAGAACGCTGAGGCGTTAGCAACTGTCTTGAAAGTCAAGCGGCTTCGAGTACCGCTGCCGCCGCTTTTACGCTCCACGTGGTGTTCGTTCGCACGATGGTATTGAGGATCGTGAGCAGTTTGCGCATACACGCGACGAGCGCAAGCTTTTTCGGCTTGCCGGCCGCGACCAAACGCAGGTAGAACTCGCGAATGACCGTGTTGCGACGGGTGGCGACCAAGGCGGCCATGTACAACACACCACGCACCGCCGCACGACCGCCTTGCACGAATCGACGACCCCGCATGGTGCCGGAGTCGCGACTCAGCGGCGCAACCCCGACCAGCTTTGCAACGGCGCGACGGGACAAGCGACCGAGTTCCGGCAGGTCCGCCAGGAGCGTCCGTGACAGCACGGGGCCGACACCGGGCACGCTGCGCAGGAGCTCGTCGCGCTCACGCCAGACCGGACTCTGCCGAACCATCTCGCCAAGCTCCGTGTCCGTCGTGCGCAGCTCGCGCTCGAGAAATGTGATGTGCGCCGTCGGACTTTTGCGCACCTGCTTCTTGCCGGTGCCGAACACTTGGCCCACGCGATTGCGCTCCGCCTGCAACATCTCCAAGAGCTGCCGCCGTCGAGTGAGCAGCGCGTCGAGCTCATGCGCGGCCGCGTCCGGAATGATGCGCACCTCCGGTCGGACCACATCGGCGAAGCGCGCGAGGATGTCCGCGTCAATCCGATCCGTTTTGGCGAGCTGCCCCGTCGCCTTCGCGAAGTCCCGCACCTGGCGTGGATTCACGACCACCACGGGCAATGCCGCGGCCGCGAGCGCCGCAACGGCGAGCAGTTCGTACCCGCCGGTCGCCTCGAGTACGATCAGCTGCGGCGCCACAGGACGAAGGCGCTCGACGAGCGTGCGGACCCCGACTTCATCATTCGTGACCGCGAAGCGCTGTGCGCTGGGCAGCACGCTCACGACCAGCTCCGCCTTCGCGACATCGATGCCGACGAACATCATGCCTCCAGTGCCTCGGGGGTCGTCGTCCGCGCCCGTCCTTGTGATAATTCGGGCTCGACACCTGGTCGGCCCACGCAACTGTTCGGGCTCTCACGACGGTCAATCAGGCACGCCGCTCCGGCTAACGCGCGGTGTATATCACCCAGGCAACAACGAGCTGGCGCCCTGATCAGAACTACTGCAGAATCATGAAAACGGTAGATACAAGGCAGCTGACGCGGACCAATTAATGAAGGGGCAGGGTCGGGCAGGAGCTCATCGGCTTCCCTGAACGATTCGCGGCCGTTACGGCTACGTGTGCCGAGTGGTTCCAAGTTTCGAGTGACTCGTTCCTCCTGTTCGATAAGGTATCACATGATTCGTGCGGTCCGTCCCGCTGATACACCGACGCTGCTTTCTGTCGCGTGCGCAACAGGCCTTTTTGAACCCGCGGATGCGAGCGCACTCCTCGGGGGAGTACTCGACGCGCTTCACGCTGACCAACTCGGGCCTGGACATGCCGCACAGTTGTGGGCGCCTGATGACACAACCGCACCGTCCGGGTGGGTCTACTACGCTCCGGATGCACACGCCGAGGGTGTCTGGAATCTGTGGTGGATTGGCGTCCGCCCAGAGGACCACGGTCGCGGTGGCGGCGAGTCGCTACTCGATGCTGTGGAAGCGGCCGTCATTGAGGACGCGGGGCGAGTCTTAGTGATAGAGACAAGTGCGCTACCCGCCCTCGCTCGCGCACGAAGCTTCTACGCAAGGAGAGGCTACGTCGAGTGCGGCCGTGTGCCAGACTTTTACGGCGTCGGTGACGACAAGCTCATTTTCGTAAAGCGGATGTTTGCGCCCACTCGAACCGACTAAACGCTAGAAGATGGGCGAAAGCTCGCCGCGCTGGTGCATTCAACTTGCGCGCTGCAACGTTCAGAGTGCTCAGCGAGAGCATAGCGATGCTTGCTGCAGCCGGGCGTCTTCGGAAGCGCGCTCCGCGCGCATCTTGTTGGATCGCCCGCAGCACAAGCCAGCGTTGTGGCTGTAGAAAAAGTCTCAACGCACTGACGATAAAGGTCCCGAGTCGCGCGAAAACAGTTCTCGGTCATCTGATTCGGCAGTGATAACTGGTACCGCGAAGCGATTCGCGCGATACGCGCGTCATGCGCGAC
>NZ_JANPLK010000033.1 GCF_031426495.1 Gemmatimonas sp.
ACCACTTTGTAGCGGGCCATGGCAGGATCTCGACAGCGAGGCGAACCGACACCACATTCGATGCAGGACCAACCCGTTGCGTGCTAGCAAGTTCCGTTTCCACATTGGCATGCTTCGGGACTTTTCCTACAGCTTCGTTAGCGAGCACGCTCCAACGAGCTGCAAAGAACTCTCCCACTGACCTCAGAATCCTATGCCGCGGGCTTCCGCACTCGCATTGCTCGTGCTTGCAGTCGCCGGGCTCGCGCGCGAAACCCACGCGCAGTCCGCGCGTGTTCCGTTCGTTCAAGTCTCTCTGGGCGCTGGGACCAGTTCCGGCGGTGACTACGAGGAGAGGGAGGACTACACAGCAGAGTTCATGCTCGCGCTGCCGCTCCGTAGCCGAGCCCCGCACGGACTCCTCGCTGGGCTCGTTGCTGGGACGACGTTTGTGAACGGTAGTGATCTGACATGCCGCCCGCGAGCAGACTTGAGTTGTGTGCCGTTGATGCCGCGGTTCGGCTATGCGGCTGCGGTGCTCGGTCTTGAACGCGTAGGATTGCTGGGAACGGCTTCGGTCGCCGTGGGGCCCGGCCTCGCGGCCGGCAGCGGCCGTAGCCTTCACCCTGGGCTCCTATATCGCGCTGACTACAGCACGCCGGCGATCCAGCAGCTGTCGGTCGTTGTCTCAGGGCGAGGGATGGCCATTGCGGGCGTCGCGGGCTCCACGATCGTTCTTCGAAGCACCAATATTGGCCTGCGTATTCGGTAGCGTGCTACAGAGGCTTCGATCGATGCCGTGCGTCCCGCGTTCGCGCTCGCTAACGATCGCTGCTGCGGACGGGGCTGAGCTAAGGAGGGCGGCTGGCTCGCTGCGCTCGCCTGCCGCACTGTTATGAGGCCCCGCCGCAGAGCGCAGCGTTAGGCCCACTGATTGTGATCGCACTGGTGTCTCGACTACAACGCCGTGCGTCCGCATGGTCAGCTGGGGGAAGAACATCGGAGGAGTACGTGACGTACCTGCAGGATCAGTTACACCCAGTACATTCTTGACCAACGACTAACTCCAGCGCTGGATCAACAACTGGTGTTACGACAGAAGTGGTCGCATAACTGGAGCGGTGCTTCGAGCCGGTCGGTGGTTGCAAAGAAATAGCCGAAAGGTGATCGCGGGTCACAAGAGCTATAACACCACCGGTCGTTTCGTAGTTGGCTGCTATCATGACGTCGCGGATGAGGCGCGATTCCGGTCTTATTCGCGGCGTCAGTCCACTCTCGTAGACCCCAGAATCATGCGGCGACTCGTCATAGTGTGCCTGCTCAGCCTCGTCAGCTCGACCACGCTGCTTGCTCAGCGAGATAGCGTGAGCAAAACCGAATTTGGCGTCGACCAAGGCATAGCAGTCGCATTCGACAACGCTCGGGGAGCTAGATCTGAGTTTCCCGTGACGCTGCGCTTTGGATATGTTTCCGGTCGACGCAGGCGTACTAGTGAGTTGCGACTCGGATTTCTCGAGCGGCGGCAGCACGAAGGAGCGGGTAGTGGAGTTTCCGTCGGCTATTACTCCCTATTGCGCCTCGGATCGGCGATGGCTCGTGCGACGAGCGCGACTGGGCACTACGTGTCGGTCGGCGTCTCGGCAGTTCGGGCGGAAGGCAGCACCGTTCCGGCTATCAACGGAGGCTACGGTGTTCGGCGTCGTGTTGGCGCTGGGGCGATTCGCGCGGAGATCACGGTGTCCGCTGCTCGGGGCTCGACATCGAGCCGAGACGTCATAGGTCTGCCTTCAAGGTCAATGATTGCTACACGCGTGGGATATTCGTGGCTACGGTAGTATTCTCGCAGTTGGGAGGCTTTGGCTGGCGCTTGGGAGGACTGGTAGCGAAGTAGGTTTGTAAGTCGTCTCTTTGATGGGAGTTGCTAGATGCATCGTTTCTCGTGTATTGGGTGTGCTCGCGTAATGGTGTTGCTCTTTTTGTGGGCGCCATCTGTCCGAGCACAGGTTGCCGTTCATGGTACGAAGCTGTCGCCTGACCTGGAGGTCGCCGCCATTACGAGCAGCGTTCGAAGCGTTGCGAAGGATGAGCGCGTTGAGCTGCTGACCCAGCGCATCTGCCGCGACGATGTGTTACACTCCGATTGCCCGCCTGTCGACGCGACAACGATCAACGGACGGCTGCCCATGCGCGTGTGGGGGAGGGCTCGGAATGAACTCAATGCTGACAAGAGTGTTGGCAAGCACCACGGGTCGATGAAGGAAGCGACATTTGCAATGGTTCAGCGACCGGTAGCATTGGGTGACACCATCGTTATCCTGATGCGGTTATCTCGCCCGAATCGTAGTGACGGCCCACCGTCGCTCTTCTTCGACATCGTGCTGCGAACTGATAGCACGGGCATAAGAGTCGTTCGCAGTTCAACCCGTACCCAATCGCCGTTTCCTGAATGAGCGCCACGTACGGTCTCTCGCGCCTAGTGTGCGGGGATTGATACTAGGTGTCGGCGAGCGCGCTGGCCGATCGGGCGAGTATGCCGGGAGGCATTCACTAGGAGACCAGGCGCAACGCTCCCCTGAAATGCGGGTTACCGAGTGTCGAGCCGAGTGGGATCGTAAGGTTGGTGCTGGAGCTCGATCGGCTAGACAGCGGTATGTCGGTCGAGTTAATAGGTGTTAGGCTAACGTCCCCGGGCTTGCTCTACAGAGCTGGGCACGCGAGATCTTGTCGCAACTTCAAGGTTTTCGACACAGTCAATTATTCATGCGAATCTCACGAGCAGTCATCGTTTTGCTGGCCGTCGCCTTGGTGACTGTTGTTCGCCACGCGAGTTCATCCGTCGAAAGTGTGGTGTTGACGGTCATCGTACCCGCGTATCTCGGGGGCGCGTTCGGACTGATCGCGTGGCTCGCCGTTCTCTACCATCGGCGTCGAAGCCTTGGCGATCCTTGGAAGACCCAAACGTTGGTTGGAGTCACTAGTGTCGCGGCGGGTTGTGTAGCCATCGCCTGCGTTCTGGTCCCGCGGCTCCCTGCGAGTGCGCCGCTTACGATACTTGGCGCTGCGACCGCGATACTAGCGACTCTGGTGCTGCTCGCGGCACAGCAGTTCGGCTGGGATCGCCATCCGCGCTGGTGATGGTTCGGCCAAACCATCACGAGAACGTCGTCGACGTGGCCTAACGAAACGTTGCTGCTGTCAGCGCGAGGCGGTGTGCGGCAGGCGGTCGCCGTGCTGGCGCACGTCGCCCGTCCGGCCGCATTTTGTTGGATGCGCTGCAGCAGAACGCAAGGCGTTATACATCAATCCAGACATCGATGGCGCGGGTCATTGAAGTAGTCGCGTATGATGCACGATGGCCGGCTGCGTTTGACGCCGAAGCGACGGAGTTGCGCGAAGTATTTGGCGTACGAGCGCTCACGATCGAACAT
>NZ_JANPLK010000034.1 GCF_031426495.1 Gemmatimonas sp.
GGTGCGGCGCGCGCTCAGGGAGCGAAGACATCCGACGTCAGCAGCTACTTCCGCGTCGCCTTCGCAACCCGTCGGTAGTCATCTCGTTTCTTCCACCTACCGGTCGGCCGCGGTCGGAACCCGCGGTGTCCCGATGGGCCAGGGCGAGGTACGCGGGCAATCCCGCAATTGGTGCCGCCGCAGGAACGCCGTCCATACGGGTTCGCTGCGGATCGCATCGTACGGCGGAAAGCACATGGAGAATGCGATGTTGGGGAGTCCTCCGTCATTCTCGAGGTGATCCACGAACCCTGCGGCGGCGGCGGCCCGATTCCCGAACACGAGGTCGGCCTGCGCCCGATCATACGATGTGATTCCGACGCCGCCAGCGATAATCTGCGCACGCAGCGCGCGCGCTTCTGGCCATCGTCCTGCCGCGGCAGCGGCCAGCACCGCGTTTCCAAGTCGGCCTCGCGACAGCGTCGTCAGATTCCGTTGCGCAACGTGAAACGCGCTGTCGGCCAGACCAGACCACACCAGCACCAGTGTCGAGTTGTTTGGGAACGAGCGACTGATTTCCGCGACTTGCGCGAAGCGTTCCCGCGCCTTGGCGAACTGCCGGCGCTCGAACAGTATGATGGCGTGGCTGTTCAACGTGGTCGGTGACAATGGGTCCAGTGCCAGCGCCCGCTCCATCTGCCGGTCCGTCCCCGCTGTGTCTCCCGCCGCACTGAAGTAGATGGCGGACCAATGTGCGGCGATGGCACTTTGCGGATCGAAGCGCCGTGCGGTCGCCATCCCGGCTCCTGCCTTCGCAAAATCCAGGCGACGCAACAGCAGAAAGCCGAGCGCCGCGTGCGCATCAGCCAGCGTGGAGTCCAACGCCAGCGCACGCGTTGCTGCCTCCTCCGCGCGCGCATCCGAGATCCGGAAGTCCACCGCCCGGTTGTAATTCGGGCGGATGACATGGGCCAGCGCGAGCCCGGCCCAGCCGCGCGCGAACGAAGCGTCTCGCTTCACACTCTGCTCGAGATACTTCACAGAGCTGTCGCCCGGCCCCGCGCCCCGCTGCGCCCAGTAGTAGCGGCCTTTCAGGTACTCATCATAGGCGGCGGCATCGGTAGTTCCGCGAGCCGACGTGCCGATAGCGTCCACCATCCCGGTGCCGCTCAGTCGCGGTGCAAGCGCGCTGATGATCGCCGAGGTGAATGCATCCTGTACTGCAAACACGTCGGCGCCGGATCGCTCGAAGGTGTCGCTCCACAGCACCCCACCATCGCGCGTGCTGATCAGCTGCGCAGTGAGGCGGATGCGATCGCCGGCACGCCGCACTGTTCCTTCGATAATGGCTCCAACCCGGAGCGTCTTGCCGACTTCCGGCGCGAGAATCGACTTGCCTTTGAATGAATAGCTCGAGCTGCGCCCGGCCAGGCGCAGGCCAGGCAACTTCGAGAGCGCATGCGTGAGTTCGTCGGTGAGGCCGTCGCTGAAGTATTCATCCTTCGCGTCGCCGCTGGTGTTCACGAATGGCAACACAGCGAGTGATGACAGGAGTGCGGTATCGGCTGCACTGCCGTTGGTCGTGGACGCCGGCGTACCCACTGGCGCATCGGACGAACTGCGCCAGGTGCGCACGACATATACGCCGCCCAGCACCACGGCGAGCAGCGCGACTCCGACGAGCGCGCGAGTCGCGGCGCGGCTCGACGATGCGGTACCGAGCGAGGCAGGCGCGCTGCCCGTACCTGGCGTGGCCAACGCGTCGAGCGCGGCCAGCATCTCGCGCGCCGACTGCGGGCGATGCGCAGGGTCCTTCTCGAGGCAGCGCATGACGAGCGCAGCGAGCAAGGGCGGAATGTCGGGCCGCGCGGCGGCAATGGGGGCCGGCGTTTCCGTCAGATGCGCGACGAACAGTTTGGCCGGCGATCGACTGCCGAACGGAGAGGCACCGGTGAACAGCTCGTAGGCCACGCATCCCCACGCGTACAGATCGACGCGATGATCGACGCCCGGGTCGGCGCTGACCTGCTCGGGTGCCATGTACGCGGGCGTCCCGAGGGAGACGCCCACGGCCGTCATCCCCTCACTGGTGGTGCCGGTGGAAGTCCCGGTGGCGAAAGACAGCGCCTTCGCGACTCCGAAGTCTGTCACGACGGCCGCACCGTCGGCGAGCAGGATGTTGTCCGGCTTGATGTCGCGATGCACGAACCCGCGTTCATGCGCAAATGCCAGCGCCTGCGCCACGTCACGCAGCACCTTTACCGCATCGGACAGCGGCATGCGCGCACCACCGGACATGCGCGCACGCAGCGAATCACCGGGCACGTACGGCATGGTGAAATACGGCACGCCATCGGCGTCGCCTGCACTCAGCACGGGCACGATGTGCGGATGCTGCAACTGTGCCGCGGTGGTGATCTCCCGGCGGAAGCGTTCGACGGCCGCGAGGCCGCCGTCGATTGGCACCACCTTCACCACCACCTGCCGATTCAGACCATTATCGCGCGCGAGAAATACGCGCGACATGCCACCGCCGCCGAGCTCACGCTCGATGCCGTAGGTAGAACCGAGTGCGGCTTGCAGTTGCTCTCGGAGGTCACTCATTCACGCGGGACCATTTCGCGCCCAGTGCACGCTCGATGCGATCGCCATCGGCTAATCCGTCGGAGCGCTCGACTATTGTCGTCATGTGCTCTGCGCCGCCAACGCGCGTGCGCGCGGCGCGAGCGGGATCGCCGCGTATCGGTCTGCATTCGCCTTGATTTGCGCAAAGATCGGCGCGAGGTCCGGATGCGCAAGCCACGGACGCCAGACTGCGTGGTGCGCCCACAGCCCGCGGTAGTAGCCCGCTCCGAGGTCGGCGGCCCGAGCGAGCCACTTTCGCGCGCCGGCAGCGTCGCCCAGCAGTGCGAATCCCTCGGCGGCATACTCTGTGTACGAGAAGTCGCGCCAGAGCGTCGCCGCGAGCTCGGGAGTGAGGTGCTCCCCGGCGGCTTTGGCGTCCCCTCGCACGGCGGCGGCCAGGAACGACGACAGTCCGATCATCGCATCGGGTGGTTCGGCAGCCGCGCTGTCGAGGGCCTGCAGCGCATGGACATGGTCGCCGGCAGCGAGGCCGGCGAGCCCCTGCACGAGGTACCAGATTGCGGGCGGCGACGTCCCCGGGCCACCGGCGAGTCGCGCGAGCGCTGCATCGAAGCGCCCCGTCGTCCACTCACCAACACTCTCCATGAGCGGAAGCAACGGGTGGGCGGGTTCGCGGCTCCGCACGTCCTCCGTGATCGGAAGCGCGTCCTCGGGCCGGCCGGCAAAGATGAGGAACGCGCCGTACCAGAAGGCGATGTCCACCTCGTCGGGCAGCGCCTCGTACGCACGCCCCAGCTCACGCAGGGACGTGTCGATGTCGCTGCGGTACGCCCCCACCAGCCCGCGGAGCTCGGCCGCATATGGGGATCCCGGCGAGAGTCCCTCGATGGTCGCCGCGTAGCGCAGCGCATCGTCGAGCAGTGTGAGGTCGTCGGTCAGGCTGTTGTTGACCGCGGCCCAACACGCGCGACCCAGGCCGCGAAGCACGAAGAGGTTGTCGGGCGCCAGTCGTTGCGCTTCTTCGAGGTGGCCCAGTGCGCGCTGCAAGCCGGTGGCCGTCCATGCGTTGAGCCCCTCGCGTGCGCGCAAGTACGCGTCGTAGGCAGCAGCGTTCTCGATGGGATGCTCGACGAGCCGCGCGTGTTCCTCCGGCGACAACGCCAGTGCGAGCGCGGCGACGGTCGCGCTCGCGACACGGTCCTGCATGTCGAACACGTCGTCCATCGAGCCATCGAAACGCTCCGACCACACCGATGCATCGCGCTCCGCGTCGACCAGTGAGGCAGCGATCCGGAGGCGGTCGCCACCCTTGCGCACACTTCCCTCAAGCAGGTGCGTCACACCAAGTTCGCGCGCGATGTCGCGCAGTGAGCCGGTGCGCGTGCGGTACCCCATCATCGTGGTGCGGGAGATCACCCGCAACGCGCGCACTTTGGCGAGCGTCGTGATGATCTCCTCCGTCAGGCCGTCGGCGAAGTACCCGTTCTCGGCATCGGTGCTGAGGTTGGTGAAGGGCAGCACCGCGATCGAGCGTTCAGGCCTTGCAGTGGAGGATGTCGGTGCTGCCGGATGCAGCATGTCGACCTCGACGAGCGCGTCCGCGAATGCGCGCGCAGTCGCCGTGCGCTGGTTCGCGTCAAGCACCAGTGCGCGTGCAATGGCAACGTCGCACGCGGGCGGCGTGTCACCACGCATCGTGCGGCAGCGCGGCGCAGCTTCCGTGAAGCGCTTGACGAGGATCGCCTGAAACGTCGCGCCGGTGAATGGCACCGTGCCTGTAAGAGTTTCGAACAGGATGACGCCGAGGCTGTACACGTCGGACGCCGGGCCGGTGTCCCCCGTGCCGGTGGCTTGTTCGGGACTCATGTAGGCGGGAGTTCCGATCGCGGTGCCCGTTCCCGTCAACCGCTCGCGTCCTCCCTGCAACGTCGCGCGCGCAATCCCGAAATCGGCAAGCAATGCATGCCCATGGCTCAACAGAATGTTTTCTGGCTTGAGGTCGCGGTGAAGAATGCCGTGCTCGTGGGCATACTCGAGCGCACCCGCGACCTCGGAGACGATCTGCACGGCATCGCGAACCGGGAGGCGCCCTTCCCGGTCGAGCCGCGCGCGCAGCGATTCACCCTCGATTCGCGGCATGACGAAAAACAGCTGTCCGTCCGCTTCACCCGAGTCGAACACCGGCACGATGTGCGGGTGCTGCAGTCGCGCGCTAGTTCGGATCTCGAGCAAGAAGCGATCGGTCGCCAGCTCGGCGCTCACCTCCGGGTGCATCACCTTCACCGCGACTTCTCTGTCGTGTCGCAGGTCGTGCGCGAGATACACCGTCGCCATGCCGCCAGCGCCGAGCTCTCGCTCGATGCGGTAACGGTCGGCGAGGGCGATGCGCAAACGATCCACGACGGAACTCATGGCGAGCGAACGATAGCGGCGGCTTCAGGTCTGGTATCGTTCATCCGAAAGAACTTACCGCCGCGCGCCCCGCTGCGGTCGTGCTGCAGCGCGCTACTCCGCGAATAATTCAACCATCGAGAGCTCGAACCCCGGGAGCAGTGCATCGTCTCGGAGCACGTCCTCGCCCTCGAGCAGGCACTGCGCGCCGTCTTCGCGGTAGATCGCGACCTGGCGCGCCTGCGGATCGATGACCCAGACGACGCGCGTGCCGGCGTCGATCCAGTCACCGATCTTCGCGAGCAATGGGCCCGGCCGGTCGGACGGCGATCGCACCTCGACGACGAGGTCTGGGGCGAAATCCGCGTATCCGAGCGGGAGGGCGCCATCGCAACGTTCGCGGGAGATGTACGCCGCATCGGGGGCGCGTACGGTGTCGGGGTCACGCGAAAGCCAGAAGCCGGAATCGCCGCACACGAGGCGCCCCCGCGTTCGTTCAACGCGCCGCGCGTCCCGGTCGCGCGTGAGGTATGAACTCAGCGCGACGACCACGCGCACTTCGATTTCGCCATGACGGCCTCCGGGCGGCTCCTGCACGAGCAGGCACCCGCGCACGAGTTCCACGCGCTTGTCCGGTGCAGGATACGCCAGCAGCTCGTCGGCGGTCATCAGCGCGGCAGGTGTCATCACGCGCGGTATCCCCTGAATCACAGTGGAGGTCATGCGCCAACGATGCATCGCCGCGTCAGCGCGCCGTCATCGGGTAGCAGACAAAAGCTATGCCCCACGTTGCGCCGAGTCTACTCGGCGCGCCCGGACCGCTTCGTCTATCCGCGAGGCTTGATGTACTCCTGGAACGGCGGGAAATCGCGTAGCCATTCGCCGATCATGTCATAGTGAGCGAAGTTGTCGTTGAAGGAACGGTAGTCGAGCAATGACACGGCACGCGCCTTGTCGCCGAGTGCGGCCGCGATGTAGGCACGCGCGACGCGCCGGCATGCACCCGGCAGTGCGCCATAGCACAGGTCGGCCAGCTGTTCGGGTGTTGTGGCCGCAGCCAGAACGGAATCGACGCCAAGCGCCTGTGCGCGCTTGCCCTGCATGGCCAGTGCAACACCGCGCATGCGGAGTCCGATGATACTTCGCGGACTCTCGCGGAGTACGTCACCGGCGCCCGACTCCAACGCTGCCCACTGGCGTGTGGCCGCCAGCAGTTCGAGTCGACCACGCCTCTCCAACCACACTCGTGGTGAGTCGCCTTCCAATCGCGGAAGCGCCGACATTCGGCGCAGCAGCCTTTCGCCCAGCGCGGTGGCCTCGGCGGTGTGGCTATGCCATCGCAATTCATGCACGCTGTTCGCGCCGACCCACAGCGCCGAGCTGCGCTGGTCCGGGGCGAGGGTGAACAGCGACTCGACGGACCGATCCGCCTCAGCGAGCTTGCCCAGCGCAATCAGCGCCCGGATGTGGTCCGTCGCGAGAAAGAGCCGACCCGGATACTGCAACAATCCTTCGCGTATGACCGCGTACTCGCGTTCGTATTGCTCCAGCAGGTGCAGCGACCCGGCATGATGATGCACCAGGTAGATGCGCCCGCGAAGGGTCTTCGCCATCCGATGGTCTTGAGTCCGTATTGCCATGGCAGGACGTCCACCCCTCCCAGGCGCTTGGGCTCTTTGCCAAGGTACCAGACCATGCGTCGATGCGGCTTGCCGTAGTAGTCGGCGAACCGCTCCGGCCCTCGCAGATCGGACGCTGCCACCGTGCGTGAAGCTTTGCATTCGATCGCGAAAAGGTCAGCGCCCCGCTCGACAACGAAGTCGACTTCTGCGCCATGCTCCGTGCGGAAGGTCGAGACGCGAACGCCGTCATCGAAGGCCGCCGCACTGTGCACGAGCTGCGTGTACACGAGATGCTCGAAGGAGCGGCCGATACGATCGGGGGAGG
>NZ_JANPLK010000035.1 GCF_031426495.1 Gemmatimonas sp.
AAGCGTCTCACCCTCGACGAATGGCATGACGTAGTACAGCAGTCCCGCCGCCTCGCCGGAGTCGAACAACGGGAGGATGTTGGGATGCCGGAGGTTCGCCGTCGTGGTGATCTCGCGCAGAAAGCGTTCGGGTCCCAGCGCAGCCGCCAACTCTGGCCGGAGCACCTTGACCGCGACCCGACGGCGGTGCTTGAGATCATCGGCGAGATAGACCGTGGCCATACCGCCGGCACCGAGCGCACGCTCGAGGCGGTAGCGGTCGGCGAGGGCTGTCGTGAGTCGCGTCAGATCTGTGGCGCTGAACGAGTCGGTCGTCATTCGTCTCCGGTAGGATGGCGCAAGATATGGCTTGGGCACCGCCCCGCCAGCAGCGCCAACGACGCGGACGTGGTCAACGCCACCGCTCCGCCGCAGCCGACGAGAGGCTAAGGCGTTCGCCGGCATAGAGTTCGCCCACCCGTCGAGAGCGGGATCGTGAAATGGGTATACCGACAGACCTCAAAGGATGTGTGTCCTTGGAACGTGTCGTTCGCGAGTGATCTGCGGGAACCGGCGTTCGCGGCGCGCGAGATGTTTCTTGATGCGGGATCACGCGACGGCACACCTGCGTTGGCGCGTGAGCTCTTGATGATGGACGACGCGGATTACGCCGCGTCCTTCAAGGGCAGCGCGATCAAGCGCGCGAAGTTGTGGATGCTCAAACGGAACGCGTGTGTGGTGCTGGGGAATGTTGGTACGACAGAAGACCTCGCGGTGCTCGAGGCGATGCGCACGCACGATCACGCGATCATCCGAGAGCACGCGGCGTGGGCGATTGCCCGCATCGGTCGACACCCGCCACCGTGATGCACTCAATGGGTCTGCGGTTCAGCCGGTTTTCAACGTCGCTGACCCCTTGAAACTCCTTCAGCAGGCGGTGCATCATCGCCGTCGCGCGCAGTCCTTTCCGCCTCGACGCTGGACGCGTAACATCCTCTTATGAATATCCTCGAACGGCTCACCACCGCCCTCGCTGACCGCTATCGCGTGGAACGCGAGATCGGCGCCGGTGGCATGGCCACGGTGTATCTCGCGCACGATCTCCGACACGATCGCGACGTAGCCATCAAGGTGCTGCATCCCGACCTCGGGGCGGCACTCGGCGGCGAGCGGTTCCTGAGCGAAATCCGCACCACGGCACGCTTACAGCATCCGCACATTTTGCCACTGCTGGACAGCGGTGAGGCGGACACGCTGCTGTACTACGTGATGCCGCTCGTAACGGGTGAAACGCTGCGCGCGCGCATCGTGCGCGAACGGCAGTTGCCGATCGCTACGGCGATTCAGATTGCGCGCGAAGTTGCCGGTGCGCTTGAACACGCGCACAAGCAGGGAATCATCCATCGCGACGTCAAGCCCGAGAACATCCTGCTGCAAGATGGCTCAGCACTCGTGGCAGACTTCGGCATTGCGCTGGCCGTACGGAGCGCCGGTGGTCAGCGCCTCACACAGACAGGCTTGAGTCTGGGCACACCCCAGTACATGAGCCCCGAGCAGGCGATGGGCGAGCGCGTCGTCGACGCGCGCAGCGACGTGTACGCGCTGGCGGCGATCACCTACGAGATGCTCACGGGTGATCCACCGTTCACTGGCTCGAGCGTGCAGGCCGTAGTGGCAAAGGTGATGAGCGCTGAACCGGAACGCCTCACGCTTACACGCAAGACGATTCCGCCGGCGATTGAACGTGCCGTGCTTACGGGATTGGCAAAGCTGCCGGCCGATCGACAAGAGAGTGCGGCTGCATTTGGCGCTGCGCTGCGTGATGCGTCACCGGACACGCAGTCCGACACGACGCCGCCGAGCGCTCCCCACAGAAGCGCGGCGCGTACGGCAAATCACGGCAGCCCATGGAAACTTGGAGTCGTCGGTCTCGCCGCTGGCATGGCGATCATGGCCGCGGCGTTGTGGCCGCGCGGGTCGACACGAAACGGAACCACCGTTGGCTTCACGCGTGCACAGATGACGTTTAGCGGAAAGGGGGCGTTGCCGGCGATCACGCCAAACGGTGACGTGATCGCCTATGTCGAAAGCGCCTGCGAACAGCAGGGAATCGACACGTACATGATCGTGCGCTATGGTGACGCGGCGGTCCCCTGTATCCTGTCCCTCATGGTGCAAGACACGGGATCATCGACCCCCGTACGGGTCATGAGCCGCGTCCCGTCAATTCGCGCCGTGCGATGGCTGGCCAGTGCGACCAGTCTGGTCATCGACGCCACACTCGACTCGTTACGAAACGGAATTTTTCTGGTTCCGCGTCTCGGCGGCGCGACACGACGCGTGGCCGAACAAGGGGCGTTCGATGTGCACGCCTCCGGCGATACGATACTTGTGTTGCCACTCGCATCGGCGAATGCAAGACACGCGCAGGTGATTGTCGCAGCTACTGGCTCCGTGGTCGACAGTGTCTCCGTGCCGCGCCGCGCCTATTTCGGCATCGCGTGGTCTCCCAACGGGGAACGCATTGCACTCATGACCGAGTCGAGCATTCTGCTGATCGCGCGCGACGGCGCCGTGTTGGACTCGCTCCCGCTGCGCATGCGGCGGACGCTTCATTGGGCTCCCGACGGATCAGCGTTGTTCGCTTTCTTGCCGGCCCCGGCCCGCGACGACGAGTTCGTGCGAATCGATGTCGATAAGGCGGGTCACCTCGCTCGGCTTCCCGTCGCCCTGATGCCACCCGTGCCCACCCTGTATCGAGGCGAGTTCGATATAGCGGCGCGCACCGGGACGCTGCTGTTCATCTCTGGTGACGCACGACAAGATCAGTGGGTATTCGACATCGGAGCTGGAACTACGTCATCACGCGCGGTGACCACAGGGACGTCGTGGTACGGCAGTGCTGCGATCGCCCCCGATGGAAAGACGTTGTTCTATGTTCGAGGCAATTCTGCCGGCGATAACCTCTATCGCCTGGCACTGAACGAAGCGTCGAACAGCGTGTCGGACGAGGAGGCGCTCACGAACAGCAGCGGCCCGGGCTATGAGCTCGTGAGCATCTCGCAGGATGGGCGTCGCGTGACGTTTACGAAGTCAGAAGGCGACACCGCGTTCGTCTACGATTTTCACACCGGTGAACGCCGTATCCTCCGACGATCCCCGGATCCGACGGGACAGGAAGCTCGGCTGCCTCGTGCGAATGGCGCCATGGTCACTGTCGGAGTGGCGGGTCACGATATCACTTTGACCGACGGCACAAGCGGCGCGAGCAGACTCCTGTCCGTCGCCGACTCGTTGCGACTGCTCTGGGGCGGCACGCTCAGTCCAGACGAGCAGGAACTCGCTGTTACTACACGGACGCCCACGGGCTTCGTGCTTGGCGCGGTATCGCTGGCCACCGGGCGTTTTCGCTCGCTGACGCCGATTGCCGCGGCTTTGCAGTCGAGCAGGCTCTCGTGGGCACGGGATGGGTCCATCTACTTCGGCGCGTGGGAAGCTGGGGCGCGGGCGCCGTCACTGCTGCGCGTGAACGCCACAACGGGTGGCGCACCGCAGCGTGTCATGACGCTGCCGTCGCATTGCGCGATCGTGAGTATCTCTGTCGCGACCGCCGCGCCGCGCGGCGTGTGCAGGGCCGAAGACTACCGAGGTGATTTATACCTGGCGACGATTCCGGGTGTGATGCGGTAGGCTGTGTTACTTCGCCGATTCAGGCTGCGCGACCTTTCGTGTGAACGATTCGAGCCATTGCTGAATTCCCAACATGCGAACGCCGGCCTGCGTCACCGGCACCGTCACGCAGTGCGCCCGTGGTCACCGTATCCCGCTAACCAGTCTCGGCTCGCCGGCGTGGTGGCCGGCTTTGCGGTGTCGATCAGTGGCCGGATTCGAGGTGCAATCCCTCCTTCGTGTGCATCCACGGCATCACCCGTGAGAAGCTACCGTCCGACATGGGGGGCGGCCAGCGTACGCGCGAGGGGCTGGATACGCGCGACACGCGCGCACTGGCGCGCGAGTGTCTGGCGATGAGTCAGGCCGAGTTCAGCGCGCGCCTCAAGGGCAGCGCGATCAGGCGCGCGACGCTGCAGCACCTTGGCGACGCCGCGAGTCGTTCGACCGTGTTCACGCGCTCCCTGTCCGGTCACCGGCTACCGATCGCCGCGCTGCATGCCGCAGTGCTTCGAGTTCACGGCGCAGTGGCTCCCAGTACGCGCAATCGGCCGCCATCTCGGTGGCCTGCTCGCTCGCCAGCGCCGCCGCCATGTCGCCGTCACTTCGCGCGGCGATGACGGCCGGGGGGTGCGAGCTCGCGGCCTGCCCTGGGAACTGCACGACCGCCTCTTGCAGGAACTCGGGCGACCGCAACTCGGTCAGCCTGAAGTCGATCTGCTCGTCCGACAGTTCCCCGTCTCGCGCGCTGGCGTACGACGCGTCCACCAGACGCCGAAGCATCGGCCAATCCTTGTCGCGTTGCGTCTTCTTCGCCTGCACCAGGTCGCCCAACGACAGGAGATCCACGAGAATTTCCTCCGTCGAGGACGGATCGGCGAGCGCGATCGTCGTCCGACGTTCCCAGAGCGTCTCGAACGGTGCCACGCCACGCATGTGGCTCATGATGTCGACGCGCAGCGGCGGCACGGGGCCCAGATCGACAGTGGCCGGGACGCTGAAGTGCACCGCATGGCCACGCGTCAGGAAGTGCCGCTCGAAGGCCGGTACCGCGATCACGGTGGCCTGCAAGGACTGTAGGGCGGCGGTCAAACGTGGCAGCGCATCATCGGTCGCCAGCACGGCGAGGTCGATGTCTCGGCTATACTCCGCCGCGCCGTACAACACGCAGGCCTGGCCCCCCATCAACAGGGCGGGCACGTCGAACCGACGGATCGTAGAAAGGACTCGAAGGATCTGGATCGGGATCACTGGTACCTCCGAGGGCGTGGAACCACGTCGCCAACCGGACCGTCTCGGCCCACCGTTGTTGCGGGGTCAGCCGCATCCAGTCGGCGGCTTCCTCCCCGTACAGGTCGTCCAGGCTGACTCTCGGAATGCTCACGCGGGTGTGCATGCAGTTGAAATTAGCCGTGGTATGCCGTGGTCACGAGTAGCGTCGCTGGGGAGACGGCCGTCGCGGCCGAACGAGGGTGCCCCGCCCCGTCCAGAGCGGAATCACGAAATCGGTATATGGACAGCCATCCTAGGATGTTTGCCCGTGGAACCATAGGTTCGCAGGCGAGCTCTCCGAGCCGGCGTTCGTATCACGCGCCGGCCTGTATTCAACTGACGCGCGCCCTCGCACGCGACTCTCTCTCGATGAGCCAGGCTGAGTTCGGCGCACGCTTCAAGGGCAGCGCGATGAAGCGCGAGAAGCGGCGGACTCGCGCGCGACCCGGCGGTAGTGCTCGGCAACGTCGCCGCGAATGACGACGCGCCGCTCTTGGACGCGGCGCTGCAGCACGACGAACCGCTCGTGCGCGAACACGCGGCGTGGGCGCTCACGCGAATCACGAGAACGACGTCGGACTGAGTTTCGGTGCTGTGCACCGTGCGAATCAGCGAATCATTCCCCCGCACGCGCACGCTGGCTCACTTCTCGATGCTCGCCATGATCGCGTTGGCCCGCGGATCACGACGCAGCGCGTCGTATCGCTCGGACCGGTTGTGCATCTGCAACCAGCCGTCTGGCTGTTTCACGGCGCGCTCGATCATCAGCAGTGCGCCTGCGTGATCACCCGGAGTTTCCAGCGCTGCGGCGAGCACGCCCATGGCCGGTAGCTCGCCACCGTTCACCACGCGCAAGTGTTCCATCGACCGGCGCGCGTCAGCGGCGCGTCCGGCGCGCGCGAAGACATCGGCAAGAATCGCCTCGGTCTGATTCGGCATGTTCCTTGGCAGCTGTTCTAGGTTGCGCTGCAATGCGGCAATCGCTTCCTCATAACGGCCGAGGTGGCTTAGCACTTCGCCGCGCGCGTCCCACGCCAACGCGTACGTGGAATCCATCGACAGGATGGCGCGCGTCGCATTGTCGGCCTTTCCGCACTCGCGTTCGGTCATCAGCAGCTGCGCACTCCAGATCCGTGCGATCAGTGATGCGGGTTCTGAGGCCTGTGCGCGGGCTGCATGTCGGCGGGCCTCGTCGAAGCGCCCCATGTGCACGAGGTTGAGCGCGTGCCCCCCAAGAGAACGGCGATACTGGAATCGAGCGCCTGTGCCCGTCGGTACATCCGATCGGCTTCGGCGTTTCATGGATGCTCATCTTCGCCGAGGCGATCGCTCCCCAAGCTTCGGCCATGGTCGAATCGACAGCGATCGCCCGTCGGGCCGCTGCGACGGCGAGTGGCGCCGTCATTCGCGCGGTTCCCTGTTCGTAGAACGGAATCGCCGACAGCGCCAGGCCCAGGGAAGCGTGCGCGCGCGAACCGCGGGTCGCGCGCCACGGCGCACTCGAACAGCGCGATGGACTGACTCACCGTTTGCGACGACCGAACATAAACTGCCCCTGCAGAAACCAGGCCTACGCCTCGGGGTCGGTGGTCTCCACGCTTGTAGGCCCGGCCGCGCGAACGCCACCGAGCGCACCCAACAGCCTGGTCGCGACGGCGCGCGCGATCTGGTCCTGCAGCGCAACCACATTCGTGAGCGGACGATCGTACTTCTCCGTCCACGTCACCGCACCGTCGGTGGCCGACACGAGCGAGACATTCACCCGCGCCTGCCCCGCCGGACGCTGCACGCTGCCGGTGAGCAACGAGCCCACACCCAGCGCACGGGCGATCGCGCTTTCATCCATGCCGCGTGACTGCAACGCGCCGGCGCTCGACCGTCCGATGACGCGTACGCCAGCCTTGGACCGAGCGCGCGTCATTTCTTCAGCCTACCCGATCCCCAAAAAGTCGTCGGCCTTGTCGCCGCTCAGGTTGGCCCGCGGCAGCACGGCAATCGAGCGGTTCTCGGCCGGCGCCGCCACGTTGCTCGCTGCGGTCGGGGATGCACCGGCCGATGACGCAGCGTTCGGGCTCTCGCGCTTCATCGCGATGGCAACGAGAGCGGCGATGGCCAACACACCAGCGCCTATCATCATCGCGTTTCGTCGTCCGCGGGGCGACACCGGCAGGCCATCGCGTACAGCTCCTGCCGTCATCCCACTCGGAGTCGCGGCGCTGTCGAGCGACTGCAACGATCGTCCGCGCGCGCGGGACGATGTTCGGCGCCCTTGGCCAGGCACCGCCGCACGAGTTCCTCCAGCGAAGCCGATACATCACCGTTTCGCTGGGTGAGCAGCAGCGCGGTTTCGGCGAGATGCGCCGAGATCATCTGCGCACCGTTCGTCCGGCCTGCGAAGGGATGCGCACCCGCGAGCCGCTCGTACGTGATCACACCCCACGCGTAGATGTCGGCGCGATGATCAACGTCGGCACCGACGGCCTGCTCGGGTGCCATGTACGCCGGCGTACCAATCGAGCCACCCGCCTGCGTGAGCGACGTGCTCGCCGTGGCACCGAAGCCGTCCGGCGTCCGTGGGGCGCTCAGCGCCTTGGCAATACCGAACTCTGTCACCACGGCCGTGCCGCCCGACAACAGAATGTTTTCCGGCTTGATATCGCGATGTACCACGCCCTGACCGTGCGCGTAGGCCAGTGCGCCGGCGACGTCGCGCAGGATACCGACTGCCTGGGGCACCGTGAGGCGAACGCCGGTGAGCAGACGTGCACGCAGCGACTCGCCAGTCACGAACGGCATCGTGTAGTACGGCTGCGCGTTCGAGTGACCGGAATCGATCACTGGTACGATGTTCGCCTGCTACAGCCGCGCGGCCAACCTGACTTCCCGAACGAAGCGCCCGGCACTCACACCTTCGGCCAGATCGGGCGCGATGACTTTCACGACGATCTCGCGGCCCAGAGCCTCGTCGCGCGCCACGAACACACGCGACATGCCCCCACCAGCGAGCTCGCGCTCGAGGGTGTACCCGCCGCCTAGGGTCTGCTGCAGCTGGTCGCGCAGATCACCCACGCAGGAACTCAGGACGACGGGGGAAACACGGCATCGACGGCCCGGCGGAATGACGGAGGATCGATAGCCGGAAACCGAAACAGCTCGGGCTCCATGCGCGCAAACTGCGCGCGGACCTCGGCTTCGCTGATCAGGCCGTGTGCCTGCATCGCCTGCACATCGGCCAGGTCGCGCGCATGACCGCGCTCGATCTTGGCGAGTGCCTGCGCAACAAAATCGAAATGTCGGAACGTGACGCGACCGATGCGGCCTATCACGGGGCTGCGCTGCTCCCATCCCGTGGGAACGGGAATGAATAGATCGGGAGACGCCAGCTCGACGTTGAGGTGCAGCTGCTCCTTGAGCAGCGGAATCGCCCGCAGCATGGCGTCCGATTCCGGTCGCATCACGAGATCCACATCGATGGTCGTCGTGCGCCATCCCACGAGGACCGCACTGGTGCCGCCGACCAGGAACACCTCCACATCGGTGGTCGCGTGTCGTGCCAGCGCCGTCATGAACGCGCCGATGCGCTCGCGGTCCGCTACCTCGCGCATTGCGCCGCGTGGCGAAAACTGGTGACCCGTCGCAGCAGTGCGTTGTACTGGCTGTGCGCTGCCGCCCCGTCGCGCGCCGCCAGCAGCGCGTACAGCTGCAGCTCGGCGTTGGCGATTGGATGGTGGACGGGGAGCCCTACGTTACGCAATCCCGGCGCAGCAATCGAGACCAGGAGAGACTCGATGCTCACGACCCCCGCCGTCAGGTCAGCGAGACCCCTCTCGACGAGCTCAGCTCCGGGCAGGTGGGCGGCGATCATGAAGGAATCGTACCGTCGAGCAGGCCGTCCGCATAGAGGCGGCGTGGAGCGGTACGAAGCCACTCGACGCGACCGGTCTGGATGCCGGGCGGCGTTGCAGATTACCCAATCCGGCTCGCCGAGGATGACAACCGGTCGACAACGGGATCTCAAAATGGGTATATGGACCGATTTCTTATCATGTTTGCCCGTGGAACGTCTCGTTCGCGAGTGAATTGCGACAGCCGGCGTTCGCAGCGCGCGAGGGATGGGATAGCACCGATGCGCGTGCGAGGGCGCGCGCACTGCTCGCGATGAGCGTGACGGAGTTTCGGCAGCAGTTCAAGGGCTCGCCGATGAAGCGCGCGAACCGCCGCGGGCTCACGCGCAGTGCCGCGGTGCTCGGCAACGTCGGCACGCGTGACGACGTTCCGGCGCTCGAGGCCGCGCTCGCACACGACGAGCCCCTCGTGCGTGAGCATGCGGCGTGGGCGATTGCGCGGATCAAGCGACGTCCGGCGGACCTGGCCCCTCGCTGGACATGAGGGGATCGGCCGAGAGCGTGTGGGTCGCACTGGAGATCGAAGCGACTTTGCGCCGCGCCGCCGGCTGACGATCATGGCATCTTGTTCCCACCATACCGCACTCGTAGGTTCGCGCTTGGCTCGCCTCCTGCGCCATTCACCCCTTCTCGGAGGTCAGGTGCGCGCTGCGCTGCCACTGCTCGCCACTTTTATCCTCGCGAACGCGTGTTCACCGACGGTTGACGCGAGCGGTCACTCACGCTCTGGGGACACCGCTCTCGTCATCCGCAGCGTCACGGTCGTCGACGTGGAGCGTGGTGCGCTGCTCCGCGACCGCACGGTGCTCGTGCACGGCAGGCAGATCGTATCCGTGGACTCCGGCGCATCCACGATTCCCGTTGGCGCGACCGTGGTCGATGGCACCGGGAAGTACGTGATTCCCGGCCTCTGGGACATGCATGTCCACGCCGCGCGTGCGGGACGCGCGCCCCGCTTCTGGCCGCTCTTCTTGGCGCACGGCGTCACCGGTGTGCGCGAGACGGGCAGCTACCTCGACAGCCTGCTGCACTGGCGCCGGGTCGCGCGTGAGAACCCGCGCGCATCGCCCCGGGTGATCTGGTCGAGCCCGATGCTCGATGGAGATCCTCCCCTGTACGAACATGCGCTCGTGATTGCTACTCCATCGCAGGCGCGCGCGGTGGTTGCGAGAATGGACTCGCTCGACTTCGACTATCTCAAGGTCTACAGCGGCTTGTCGCGGGAGAGCTTCCTCGCGCTCGCGGACGAGGCGCAGCGTCGCGGCGTGCGTGTCGCCGGCGAGGTCCCCAACC
Source organism: Gemmatimonas sp. (assembly GCF_031426495.1). Classification (NCBI taxonomy): domain Bacteria; kingdom Pseudomonadati; phylum Gemmatimonadota; class Gemmatimonadia; order Gemmatimonadales; family Gemmatimonadaceae; genus Gemmatimonas; species Gemmatimonas sp. Next base: position 10,119 of record NZ_JANPLK010000035.1, read on the forward strand.
CTGTCCCGCCGGCGGAGGCCGCGGAGGCGGGCATGCGCAGCTTCGAGCACCTGTGGAACCTGTTCGAGTGGTGCGTACCGGGCGCCGGCGAGTTGCGGGACTCGCTCGCCGCGCTAGACCGCCGCGACGCGCCCGACGCCGAGCGTCGCCCGCTGCGCGAGCGGCAGTGGTCGCGCTGGCTCGCCGGGTACGACGCCGCCTGCGCCGACACGCTGGCACTGCAGCTGCGGCGTGCCGGCACGTGGCAGACCCCCACGCTCGTTGTTAACCGTAGTTACTCCTTCCCCGACTCCACCTGGGGGAGCGACGTGGAGCGGGCCTCGGTGGCCGCCGACGTACTGGCCGGTTGGGACACCACCCGCGCCGCCTTGCTGGCCGAGTACGGTGTGCAGGGTCGGGCGGCGTGGCGCGCACGCTGGATGCACGAGCGGCGAATGCTGCAGCGCATGGTGGCCGCAGGCGTGGGTGTGCTCGCTGGCAGCGATGCGAGCGACGAGCCGTTCGTCTACGCTGGCAGCAGCCTACATGAGGAGCTGGTGCTGCTCGTGCAGGCTGGCCTCACGCCGCTGCAGGCGCTGCAAGCGGCCACAGTGAATCCCGCGCGCTTCCTGAACGCCACCGACTCCTTGGGCACGGTCGCGGCCGGGAGGCTGGCGGACCTCGTGCTGCTCGACGCCAACCCACTGGTCGACATTCGTCATACCTCGCGCATTCGCGGCGTGGTGCGGGACGGTCATTGGCTGGATCGCACGGCGCTCGACGGGCTCCTGATACAGGCACGGCGCACGCCCAACCCCGCTCCCTGAGCGCGCGCGCTCGACCCGCTCTCACCGAGTGGCGCGGCCACCGTGGCGGGAGCCCTCTGCACCTTCCTGAGCGACGCTCCGCGCGCCCGCGCGGAGCGGGATCGAAAAACGGTTATACCAACAGACCTCCCAGGATGTGAGTCCGAACAACATCAAGTTCTCGAGCGAGCTGACAGAGCCTGCCTTCAGATCGCGGGTGGGTCTCGACAGCGGCAGCGCACGCATGATCGCGCGCGCGTTGCTAACCATGTCGCCGGCCGAGTTCAGTGCGCGCTTCAAGGGCAGTGCGATGAAGCGCGCGAAGCGGCGCGGGGTCGCGCGCAATGCGGCGGTGGTGTTGGGCAACGTCGGCACGATCGATGATGTGCCGCTGCTCGAAGCGGCATTGCAGCACGACGAGCCGCTCGTGCCAGCGCGTACGTCGCGAACGACGACTGCCCGAAGAAATGTCCGTGCACGTCGTGAAACGCATTCGTACCGTCGAGGCGCGCCGCGCCGAACGAGAGTTGCAGGTTATGGACGCAGTACGCCGGATGGCCGCCAAGACACTCGTCGCAGTAGCCGCACGATGGAAAAGACATCACCACCCGGTCTCCGGGCACCACACTGCGCACGCTCGCGCCGATGTGCTCGACGATGCCGGCGCCCTCATGGCCAAGCACGAGGGGCAGCGGCGATGCGTATCCTTGCGAGCGCACGTGCGCATCCGCCTGGCAGATCCCCGTCGCGACGACGCGCACGACGATCTCGTCGGCGCGTGGCTCGTCCACGTCGACATCGCGGAAGACGAAGGGCCCGTCTTTCGCTTCGATCACTGCAGCTCTCACGTTCAGCATTGGATGCTCCTCACGGTTGCGTGCGTGAATGTGCGGTGCTGTGCGCCGCGTCGAGCGACGAGGCGAGCCACGTCGTGGCGACCGCGAGGCTGTCCTCGGTGATTGCGTGGGCCATGGGCAGCTCGCGGTAGGTCAACGCGAGCGGGAACTGCGCGAGCTGCTCGCGCGCCCAGCGCGCGAGATGAATGTCGAGCTTTTCGTCACCCGTGCCGTGCACGATGAGCGCGGGCTTGTCACGCAGCGCGTCGCCGGCCGCGGTGTGCGGCAACACTTCCGGGAGGAGTCGTCCACTCATCATCACGGCGCCCGCGACCTTCTCCGGCGCAGTGAGCAGCGTAGCGAGCGCCATGATGCCACCCTGGCTGAAGCCCGCGAGGAAGACCCGCGTCGGATCGACGTCGTATGCGCTCACGGCCTCGTCGATGAACTGCGCGAGCAACGTCCAACCGGCCTCCGCTTCCTCGGCGACGATCACGGGCCCGGCCGCGGTGAAGCTCACGTGGAACCAACCGAACGCGTTCAGCCCGAGCGTCAGCGGTGAGCGTACGCTCACCACGACAAAGCGCGGATCGAATGCTGGTGCGAGCTGTGCCATCGCATGCTCGTTGCTCCCGACACCGTGCATCAGGATGAGGAGCGGTGGCTTCACGCCGTCAACATTTGCCCCTGCCTCCGGCGGTCGCACGGCATGCACCAATGAGAGCGTTGTCATCGTGCGCTCTCCGTCCACTCGGTGGCGCGCACGCGCACGGCCGTGCCCCACGGGTCACGGGTGAGCAGTTCGCCGGTGGCAATCATGTCGACAGGATGGCCTGCCCCCGTAAGGCTTCGCCACACGTCCGCGACGTCACGGGCGGCCGGCACCTCGATGGTCCACTCCAGCAACCGCGCGTCATGCATCGTTGGCGTGCGCGCGCCGGCGCCGGCCCAGACATTCGTACCGAGATGATGGTGGTAGCCGCCCGCGCCAAGGAAGAGCGCGCCCGGATAGCGCCACGTCATGCGATCGAAGCCGAGCGCCTCGGAGAAAAAGGCGGCACCCTGCTCCAGGTCCCCCACATGCAGATGCACGTGGCCGATCACGGTGCCGGACGGCATGCCGCGCCACGACGTGTCAGCCGCCGCCGCCAACGCGTCGATGTCGACGGGGTCGGTGGAGATCATCAGCTCTCGTCCGACGCGCTGCCATGTGTCGCGTGGCCGGTCCGCGTACACCTCGATGCCGAGACCATCCGGATCCTTGAGGTACAGCGCCTCACTCACGTGATGATCGCCCGCGCCTGCCGCGATGCGGTGCTGCGCAAGGTGTCGAGTGAACCGACCGAGGGACGCGCGGTCCGGAAGCAGGATCGCGAAGTGATAGAGCCCGAGAAGCGCACGGCCCGCGGGCCGAGTGCTGCGCTCCTCTGCGATCTCGACGAGCGCTCGGTCGTCGCCATGCGCGGCGAGTGTCCCGTGCGTTGGCGTCCGCGCGAGCACACGCAGGCCGAGCGTGTGCTCGTAGAACGTGAGTGACCGCGCGAGATCGGCAACCTGCAGGCGTACGCAGCCGAGACGCGTGGTCTCCGGCAAGCGATACGCATGCGGCGGCACACCGTAACTCCCGGGCGTCGCCAGTTCGACGGTCGCCACGGTATCGAACATGTCATGCCTCGTCGCGCCCATGATACAGGTCTCTCTTTCTCGTGATGGTGCGTTGGCGAACTCGTGTCGTCGCGGCGTGATCGTCGCCGCGACACGGAGACGGTGCAGCGTTACTTCGCGAGCCCCAGCTGCTTCATGAACTCGCCGCTGTCCCAGTAGAGCCACTCGTGGTCCATGGTGCCGTTCGTCCAGTGCGCGATGGTCGCCATGGGGAGCGCGAACCGCTTGCCGGTCGGCTGAATGAACTTGCCGTCGCCGATGGGCATGGGCTTGGTGAACGTGCCCGTCATGACCCCGGTGACCGACGTCCACGTGCCGGAGCCGAAGCGGATCGGGTGGGTCTTGATCTCGATGTCGGGTGCGTAGACGAACATGGCTTTCAGGTCGTCGATGTGCCGGTCGATGCCGACGGTCTCATGGCCGTCGGGCCACGTCACGATGATGTTCTTTGCGTGGCTCTCCAGCAGTCGCGCCCACTTCTGGGTGCTGAAGACATCGAAGTCGAGGACGTCGAACGTCTTGAGGTTCTTCTCGACGGCCGCGGCCTGCCGCTCGTGTGCGGGTGGCGGCGACTTGGGCTTGAGCACGATGGCCTGGTTCTGCGCGTGCGCGGCAAGTGGGAGCATCATTGCGCTGGCGAGCGCGAAGGCGCTCGCGCGCATGCCGCGAAGTGTCGATGACATGGTTGGGTTTCTCCGTTGTGTGTGTGTGTGCAGCGATGATCAGGCGGCGGCGGGCAGCACGAGCTTCCACGCGGTGCCGAAGCCGGTGTTCAGACGGAATTGCAGTGTGATGCCGAGGAACCCGAGCGCTTCGAGCTGACGCGCGCGTTCGAGCGCACCGACGTCGACCGGATTGAGACCGCCTGCGCGCACGAGGTCTGCGAGCGTAGCCTTGGCACTGTCGTCGTCGCCGGCGATGTAGACATCGAGCGGCTGCCCGGCGAGGTCACCTGGGACGAGCGTCCCCGCGAAGGTCGTGTTGAACGCCTTGAGCAGTTTCGCGTCAGCTGGCAGCATGGCGCGGATCGTTTCTGCGGCGGACGTACCGGGCTTGGTCACGAGGCCGTCGTAGTTTTCGTTGAGCGGATTCGAGATGTCGACCACGATCTTTCCGGGGAGCGCGGCACCGAGCGTGCGCGCCGTCTCGAGATTCACCGCCTGGTGTCGTGGTGTAGCGGTGCGAAGCAGGTCACGCGCCCTGCGGAATCGGACGGATGGTGGGGACTGCATCGGCAGTGGACTCGCGACGGCGCATCAGGAGCGCGTCGAGCGAGTACCGACCGGCGCCTGCGAGGACGAGCGCGCTGGTCGCGCCGAGGAGCGCGAGCGGGAACTCGATGCCGGTCGGGGCGAAAAAGCCGCCGGCGAGATGCACGAAGCCGATGGCGCCGAGCATCGTCAGGGCGAGTCCAAGCCCGGCGACGCGTGTGAAGAGGCCGACGATGAGGGCGAGGCCCCCGAGCAGCTCGATGACGCCCGTGGCCGGGCCGGCGATGCCGGGCACCGGGATCCCCATCCCGGCGAAGGCCCCGGTCGCGCCCTCGATGCCGTAGACGAAAAGCTTCTGGCCGCCGTGTGCAGCGGTGATGACGCCGGTCGTGGCCCGCAGGAGCACGAGGCCCAGGTCGGCCGAGGTCGCGGAATTCAGTGAGGCGAGTCGCATGGTCTGTCCGAGGAGATGGGTAAAAGGAAGCAATCGAGGGTCGTAACGCTGGGTGTCGCAACACCTATTTAGGCAAAAAGAGTCAGCTCGGGCTGCGGGCGATGCTCAGGAGCTCGATCAGCGACCGAAGCTGCGGCTCGCTCAGATGGCCAAGCTGCTTCGCGTGAACCGCAGCCACCTCGGCATCGAGCTCGTCCACCAAGGCGCCCCCGCGCTCGGTCAAGGTCGTGTTTACCAGCCGGCGGTCCTCGGCACTGCGCACCCGGTGCACCAGCCCTGCCGCTTCCATTCGATCCAGGAGCCGCGACACGTCGGGCATTCGGGTGATGAGACGGTCCCGGATCTCGTTGCGGCAGAGGCCACCGATCCCTGCCCCGCGGAGCATCCGGAGGACGTTGTACTGGGTCAGCGACAGCCCCAACGGCCCCAGCACCTGGTCGAGGCCGTCGTGCAGTACCGCTTCGGTGCGGGCGACGTTCAGAAATGCCTCCTGGTGGAGGCTCTGGAACGCCTTGGTCTGGCGGAGATCGTCGCGGAGTATCGTCACGGGAAGAAGAATATGTGTTACGACACTCGGTGTCAAGACCCTGATTGCCGCTGTCGTGTAACTGCGGGGCAAGCCCGTATTTCGGGCCAACGCTCGACTGCATGCAGCATGGCCTCGACATGCAGACGAAGCGATCCCTGCTTCCCCCCCGACGCCGCTCTGGGACCGCGTCCGCGGGGTGCGACTCAGGCCATCGGCACGGTGAGGGTGAAGGTGCTCCCGACGCCCGGCGTGCTCTCAGCGGTCAAGTTGCCACCCATGTGCCGCGCGAGCTCGCGGCTGATGGCGAGCCCCAGCCCGACGCCTTGCTGACGACTGTCGTTTAATCGATGGCGGTCCACTTGAACGAATGGCTCGAAGATGCGTTCGAGCTGGTCAGCGGGAATGCCGCGCCCCGTGTCGGTGACCCGAACCGACACAACGCCGGCGGCGACGTCAGTGGAACAGGCCAAGCGCACGTGCCCGCCGGCCGGGGTGAACTTCACGGCATTCGTCAACAGGTTGAGCAGGATTTGCCGAAGCTTCTCCGGATCGGCGCGCACGCGGTGCGGTCGGTCGGGCGTATCCGACGCACAGCCGTCATGATCGAACGCGATCTCCTTGGCTGCGAACTGCGGCGCGATCAACGGCTCCACGTCGGCGACGAGCACGGCGAGCTCGACGTCAGCCAGCCGGTACTCGAGTTGCCCCGCGTCGACGCGCGCGAAATTCAGGATGTCGTTGACCAGGGACAGCAAATGCTGATTGGCCATCCGGACGCGTTCCAGATCCTGTCGCTGCACGTCAGTGATCGGGCCGCGCACGCCGAGCGTCAGCAAGTCCGCGTAGCCCCCGATCGCATGAAGCGGCGTGCGCAGTTCGTGACTCATGGACGAGAGGAACATGGTCTTCGCCCCGTTTGCCGCTTCGGCCTCGGCGCGCATGCGTTCTGCGTCGGCTCGTGCCTGCTCGGCGTCGCGAAACAATCGTGCATTGTCGACCGCAAGCGCCGCGCGTTGCGCCACTTCGAGCGCAAGATCCCGGTCCGCGTCGTCGTATCGACGCCCCGATTCGGTCATGCAGAGCGTCAGGGCGCCGAGCGTCAAACCACGGGCAACGAGCGGGACCACGAGAACCGACGAGAACTGCAGCGCCCGAAGGAGGGCGAGGTGCTCGGGATCTTTCGCAGCGGCCACCACCATCTCGTCGGTGATCGCCGGCAGAAACAATGGCACGCCATCGCGAAGCACCGCCGCCATGCCGTCGGCGGCCGACCAGTCGGTCGGGTAGCCGGCGGACAGTTTCTCCCCGAGCGCGAGCATCACCGGGTCCTGATGGACCACCGCGATCCGCTCCACGGTGGGCGGCCACTCCCGCGCCGCCGGATGCTGCACCATGTCGATGGCGCACCAGTCGCCAAGCCGTGGCACCGCTGCCTCGGCCACCACGGCGAGGGTCACCGCGTAGTCGAGCGACGCACCCAGTACCCGGCTGACGTCCGCCAGGAAGGCAGCCGCCTCGCGCGCGCGACGCTCCGGCGTCACGTCCGTCCACACCGCCGTGAGCCCGCCGGTCGCCACCGGATACACGCGCGCCGCGTACCACCGGCGAAGCACTGGATCGTGGGTGTCGAAGTGGACTGCAACGCGCTCGTTCATGGCACGCCGCATCGCGGCTTCGACCGGCGTGCCGACCAGGCGCGGATACGCGTCCCACAAGATCCGCCCGAGTGGCGCGCTGGTCTCTCCCGTCACCCTAAAGAGCTCTGCGGCCGCTTCGTTGACATAGGTGAAGCGAAACTCCGCATCGTACGCCACGAATGCATCGCGTACGCTTTCCACCAGGGCGCTCGCGACGCTGCGTGCCTCGCGAAGTTCCGACACGTCCGCGCAGGTCCCGATGTAACCAAGGAACGTACGGTCGGTGCCGTTACCCTCGGTGTAGCGCGGCACGGCATTTATCAGGAAGTGCCGGTACACGCCATCGTGGCGCCGCAGGCGGTATTCAGCTGTGAACGGCTCGCGCGCCGCGAGGGCGCGGTCGTACATGTCGAGGCAATGGGCGAGATCGTCGGGATGCACATGGGCGGTCCACCCCATTCCCCGCTCCGCCTCCATCGTACTCCGGGTGTAGGTGAGCCACGGCCGGTTGAACCAGTCACGCCCGCCGTCAGGTCCGCTCGTCCAGATGAAAACGGGCGCGGCATCGGCTGTCGTGCGAAAGCGCGCCTCACTCTCGCGGAGCGCGGTTTCCGCGTGCGACCGCGCCGTCACGTCGAGCACCACCGCGATCACCCCTTCGACGCGGTCGCCGTCGGGTCCGCGGAGGGGAGCGTACACGAGATCGACGAGGTGGTCCTCGAGTAGACCATCGGCGTTGTCGTCCCAGCGCGCAAGTTCACCGGTACCGATGAAGGGCTCACCAGTCTCGTAGACGCGCTCGAGCAGTGCGAAGAACTTCGCGGCGTCCTCTCTGCCCGAGAGTTCTCGCATCGCATCGCGAATGGGCCGACCCACGACGTCGCGTCCACCGATAATGCGCTTGTATGCAGCGCTGGTCGCGCGGTACCGGAGCTCGCGACCTTCGAGGACCGCCACGGGGGCCGGAATCTGTGCGATGATCCGGGTGAGTCGTTCGCGCTCGGCGTCGACGGCGAGCCGGGCTGCCCGCTCGGCCATGAGGGCAGCGTGCAAGGCCGCGGTTCGTTCGTGCTCCTCAGTGACGTCGAGAAGCGTCCCGACGAGGAAGACCGGCCGGCGGTCGGCTCCGGGGGGCGCACCGGCATCCTGGTCGAACTGCATCTGCCCGGCGGCGCGCACCCACCGCTCCGTGCCGTCAGGCCGAACGGCGCGGAACTCTGCCCAGTAGCGACCCTCACCGTGCGGCTCGGCCGCCCCCGACAACGCCGCCGCGACCCGTTCGCGGTCTGCGTCGTGCACGCGGGTGGCGAGGATGTCAGCCCCGAGCCTCGGAGCATCGTGGTCGAAACCGAACAGCTGGGCCACCCGGTCGTCGAAGCTGGCCGAGTCCGTGACCAAGTCCCACGTCCACGTGCCCAGGCGCGCGAGCTCGGTGGCCAGCTGGTAGCGGGTGTCGCTCGCGGCTCGCGCGGGGCTGTGCTCGGGGTCCACGGTCATGAGGGTGGGGTTCGCTTCGGAATGCGCGCGCTATCGCGTGGCACCGTTACAGCATCTCGAACTACGCCGGTCAACCCAGCTCCTCCTTCACAAGTTCCGCCGGACCATCGGGCCCGAGTTGGCCGCATGCGCTAGTCGCAGCGCTCGAGGGCGACAATCGTGTCGGTCAACATCGCATGACAGGACTCGCACACCCCGTGGCTCAACTGCGGAACAGTCTCCCGCTCGAAGAGCCGCAAACGCTCGACGGCATCCTCGACTTCTGTCCATTCGTCGGCGCCCACGTCGATACGGTTGCACCAGGAACAGGCGCGCAGCATGGTGTCCGAACGGGGCACGCCGTGAGACAGAAGCGGGATCGGCGCACGGCTGACCGTTTCGAGCGGCTCCGTGTGAAATTCTACGATGCCGCTGGTCGCCAGGCGAACGGTCATGCGCATCAGGCGGCGATGCGAGGCATCGTCGCAACGCAAGCTGAATTGGGCCACGCAACCGTCCCGCACCCGGTTCAGGATCTCACGGTAGATCCGCCGGGTGGGGCCATCGCCAATGAATTCCCAGAGCCGCTTGCCGACGACCGTCGGCGCCTTTGGGCCGCTCATGCCGGCGGCCGTGCGATCCCAGGCGTCATCAACAAAGACCATCTCGTCGTTCGCGTTGATGCGGTAGCGAACGCCTTCTGCTGCAGGAGCCATCATCGTCCATCACCGGCGTGAAATGCCGTGGCGCCCGGTCGTGCCACCGTCGGTACGTCGTCGGGCGCTGAACCTGCGGGGCCTGCTTCCGATTCCTCCACCGTCACGGCCTGCATCGACTGCGACCGGAGGCGGTCGAGTAGCCTGATCCTCACGCAGCGACGATTTAATGCAGTGTGAGGCACCAAGATAGGGTGACCACGCGAACGGCCGGCGTGATCGACCGGGAGCGGGGCGTGCGTTCCGACGCGATGCCGGAGATCGGGACGTCGCACCTGTTCGCGACCCTCGGCGTGCCCCTTGATGCGGCACCCGCGGCATCTACAGTCTCGCCCAATGCCCGGCACTGTCTTTCTTCACGCGCATCGTACGATGCGCGCGGCATAGGAGCAAGCGCGCCGAGACCGTGACGCTCGGCAACCACATCGTGGTGATTTCGCTGCGGCGGTGTGGCGCGTCCCATGGTTCCTTTATCGACCCGGCTACACGAACCTGGGCGCAGCGGGCATCACTGCGTGGGCCGTCCGCCTGGTTGCCGGCGCCGTGCGACTGCAATGGCTGTTCAATGAGAGCCGCGGCAGCATTCTCGTGGTCGTCCTCTCCATGGCGGTGTTGCCGCAACGGTGACCGGATACAGCATCCACGCGAGATCGGGGATCATCACGAGCACCGGGAGAGCAGCGCCGGATCGGAGGGCGATTTTCACGGGATCCGCGACCTGGCCTGCTGAAGGAAGGCTGCCACAGCGGGCCAGAGCTCCGGGTCCTGATCGAGCAGGAGGTGGCCACCGCGCTTGAAGGCGATCACACGCGCACCCGGAATTTTCGCTGCCGCGGCGCGGGCGTTGGGCAAGGTCTTGTAGAGATCATCCTCGGCGCTCACCAGCAGGGTGGGTGCACGGATGCGTTCGAGGGGATACGGCTGCTCTTTCGTCTGGTTGCCCGCGTCGTAGAGTATCCCGTCGCGGCGCAAGGTGACTGGCAGGATCATGCGCACTGCATCGTCGAGCGTCTTCCGACCGACGGCCGAAAGGGTCGGCACCAGCGATCGCGGGACGGCGACCACCGTGAGCGAGGCGCGCGGCCACGCCCGCATGGCTCCCCAGTACGGGAAGTCAGAGCCGAGAACGACGTTCATGATGAACGGCGACACGAGGGGGGCCGAATCGGGCGTGCTGATGCCGCCAATGGCAGGCACGAGCAACACCAGCGACGACACGCGCCCTGGGTGTCGCAGCGCGAACTGCAACGCAGGCGTCGCGCCGGCGGACGCGGCAATCACCGCCACACGCTCGATCTTCAGCGCATCGAGCATGCATGCGAAGAGGTCGGCTTCGGCCTGGGGCGTCGCATGCTCCGGCATTGCCGTGCGCAGGTATCCATAGCGCGACGGAGCGATGACCTGGAATCCACGTTCCACGAGGCCACGCGCAATGAACTGGCCCTGATCCCAGCCACCGCCGGTGCCGTGGATGGACAGGACTGGCGGGCCGGATCCCTTCGTGGCGTACTCGACGTCGCCGCAGGCTGTGTGCAGCATCGCACTGCCGCTCAGCGCCGCTGCGCGTGCGGCACGCAGATCCCGGCGATAGACGCTGAACGTGACTGCGCTGAGCAGCGCGAAGAGCGCGGTCGCGCCGAGCAGCATGTTGCCACTTTGCTCGCGTCGACGTCGCGCACCGGGCTCGTTCATTCGTGTACGCCATCCGTGGAGCGCGGCGTGCGCCGGTCCCCCCGGGACTCGTCACGTCGCTCCGCCGACGGTGCCGAGTATCGCGCCGGTAGCGACACCACGAGCGTGCTTCCCTTGCCGATCTCGCTCTTGCTCACCACCACATCACCGCCCAGCAGGCGCGCGAGCTGACGCGCGACCGACAGGCCAAGACCAGTGCTGCCGGCGCTGTTCTTCGCCATCGGGTCCTTCTGCCAGAACGGATCGAAAATCGTTTCGCGGTCTTCCAGTGCGATCCCGCGTCCCGTATCCGTGATGTCGAGGACGACCTGTACCTCGGGGTGAACCCCCTCGATGCAGAGCACCACCCGTACGCTGCCGGAGTCCGTGAACTTGACTGCGTTCGCAATCAGGTTGACGAGAATCTGCCGCACCTTGAGCGCGTCAGTGAACATTTCGACCGCATGATCCAGCCCCTCGACGCGGAGCGTCAGGCCCTTGAGTGCGGCAATGGGCTGCACCAGTTCCACGCTCCGGTCGACGACGTCGTTGAGGAGCATGGGTTCGGGACGCACTGTCTCCTGTCCGGCCTCGATGCGCGCGTAGCTCAACAGCTCCTCGATCAGCGCCAGCAAGTGCGTACCCGACTCGCGCATCCGCGCAAGATGCTTCTGTTGCTCGACGTTGATGGGACCGGCGATCTCGTATGACAGCAGGTCGGTATAACCGATTACCGCGTTGATCGGGGTGCGGAGTTCGTGGCTGATGGTCGCCACGAAGTGGGCCTTGCTCTCGTTTGCCCGTTCCGCGGACTTCTGCGCCCGCTCGGCTCCATCGCGGGCATCCCGCTCGGCCGCCTTGAGATGAGCGCGCATGATCGCTTGCGCGCACATGACCCCGAGCGTGAGCACGAACGCGCGCTCATCCTCGTCGAATTCGCGAGGCTCCGGCCATGACAGGCCAAGCACGCCGCGCAGTTCGCCGTTGGCCCACACGGGGACGACTGCCGCGGAGTGGGCACCCGCCAGAATCATCGCGGTGCCCCAGTCGGGGTAAACCAGCAGCGCGCTGTCGGTTTCCAGGAACAACGGCTCGCCATCCCGCGCGACGTCGGCAAACGGCAACGGCGCGTCCAACGGCTGTGCCTCGAGCGCCGCTTTGACTTCGGCCGGGAGGCCGATGGCGTGCACGACATGCAGGGTAGCGAGTGGGTCGGGCTCCGACTGCCCGAGGCCTCCTGGCGACGGGAAGCTGCCCAACGTGACGACGACCGCGCTGGTCGCTCCGAGGGCCGACATCGCCTTCTGCTCGACGACATCGGCCGCCAGCGCGGGCGTCAAGGGATCGGTCAACGACCCGCTGAGGGCGGCCAGCTCTCTGAGCCGCTGACTCGCCCTGGAGAGCGACGCTGACGCACCCGGCGTCGCGGGTCGTGCGCTCACGCCTGGAATGAGGACGGGTTTCATCAGCTGCGCTCCGGAGGACGGCGGCGCGACATGCGCAGCGAATGAGGTGGGCCCGAGTGACGTCACCCTGCGCGCGGCAGTGTGATCATCGCAGTGTAGGATAAGCTACCGCTGCGAGCCTCGAGGGGTACCGCACGGCTCGTTACCCTCTGGGCTCATTGATGATCCGCCTGATCGGGCGCGGACCATCGGGCTTCCGAGCGCCCTGGAACGGCCTGCCGTCGTCTTCTGCGGGCATTGCATCGCACGCCGATCGAATCTCGATTGACCGCGCTGCGGCGAACGGAACGAGCACACGCCTTCAATCGATCTTCGAGGCGATTCCGCGCGTCGCAGTTTCGCTTGCTGCGGATGCAGCACGCTTGCGCCGCCGCGGCGGGACGCGGACCGGATGCGCGAGATGGCGCCCTCGTCTCCCGAGCGTCCGCGCGCCGGTACGAGCGGGCTCGCAACATGGGTATACCGACAGGGCAACCACGATGTTTGTCCGTGGCACGTGTCGTTCGCGAGTGAGTTGCGAGAGCCGACGTCCGCGGCGCGCGGGGAGTCGGACGGCACCTATGCGCGCGACACGGAGCGCGCCCTGCCCGCAGATACGCGCATCGCGTCGCTCGTTGCCCGCGCCGCCTCAGGCGATGATGTCGTGGATCACCTTGCCGGCGACGTCGGTCAGCCGGAAGTCGCGACCGCTGTAGTTGTAGGTCAGCTTTTCGTGATTGATGCCGAGCAGGTGCAGGATGGTCGCGTGCAGGTCGTGAATGTGCACGGGGTTCTCGACGACCTTGAAGCCGAAATCGTCGGTGCGGCCATAGGTCATGCCTCCCTTGATGCCGCCTCCCGCCAGCCAGATGGTGAACCCGAACGGATTGTGGTCACGCCCATTCGTGACCCGGCCGCCAGCGCCACCGCCTCCGGTCTCGAGCACCGGCGTGCGTCCGAACTCGGTGCCGCAGACCACCAGCGTCTCGTCCAGCAAGCCCCGGGACTTGAGGTCCTTCACCACGGCGGCGAATGCCCGGTCCGAGTGCCTGGCGTTGATGCGGTGCTTGTTGATGTCGTCGTGGTGGTCCCAGGGGTCGCCCTTGGCGTAATAGACCTGCACCATGCGGACACCCTTCGCGACCAGGCGAACCGCCATGAGACAGCCCCTCGCGGTACTTCCCGGGCCATAGAGACGCTGCGTGGCCTCGCTCTCCTTGCGGATGTCGAAGACGTCGGGCGCCTCCGTCTGCATGCGATAGGCGGTCTCCATCGCCTTGATGGCGCCCTCGAGCTCCTCGTCGTGCTGCCCGACGCGCTGCATGCGCATGCGGTTCAGCTTCTCGACCAGGTCCACCTCGCGACGCTGGTCGTCGAGCGACGTGGAGTCGGAGTGGATGTTGGGGATCAGCTCATAGGGGTCGAAGTCGTCCGCGAGGCGCGGCGCCTTGTCGGCGATGAACGTGCCCTGATGCATCGCCGGCAGAAAGCCGTTGCTCCAGAGCGGCGGCCCGACGACCGTCGGTTGATCGGGACAGAGCACCACGAAGCCGGGAAGGTTCTTGTTCTCGGTGCCAAGCCCGTAGGTGAGCCAGGCTCCCATCGACGGCCGTCCGGGCTGGATGTGCCCGGTGTTCATGATGAGCAGCGAGGGCTCGTGGTTCGGGATCTCCGTGTGCATCGACCGGATGACGCAGATGTCGTCGGCGATCGACCCGAC
>NZ_JANPLK010000036.1 GCF_031426495.1 Gemmatimonas sp.
TGCGTCGAGGCACCGGAGCGTCGAAGAGTGGCGTAGAGTCGGGGAGTGCAAGCACGAACGTCCGCACCGGCGCGACGGGCGACGGACGTGTGGTGACCCAGGCAACGGCGCTCACCGCCGCCAACGCCACGGCCACAGAAACGCCGAGCAGCACACGGGTACGACGCAGTGCGCGCGCGGTACGGCGGGGATCGGCGTGCTCGCCGCCGCTCAGAGTACCAGTGTTCTGGCGCGTGTCGTTCGATTGCGTGAACGCGATCGGCGCCGCGCCCGTGAGCTGCGCCGCAAACTCCGCTACGCTCGTCTGCCGATCTGCTGGAAGCTTCGCGAGCGCCGTAAGTACCGCGGCTTCCACATGCGGTGGAATGGTGTTGCGCGTTGCGGTGAGTGATGGCGGCGGCGTGGACAGCAACCGCGCGACGATGGCTTGCGTGGTCGGGCCAGTGAAGGGCGGCTCGCCCACGAGCATCTCGTATGTGACCGCGCCGAGCGCATAGATGTCGCTGCGCGCGTCCACCACTCGCTCGCCGGTCGCCTGCTCGGGGCTCATGTACTGCGGCGTACCGAGACTCAGCCCCGTCTGCGTCATGCGCGCACCGCCCGCGCTTTGCACTGCCAGCGCGATACCGAAGTCGGCGACGAGCGCATGCGGTGTGCCTGGCCCGCCCTGCAGCAGAATGTTCTCGGGCTTGATGTCGCGGTGCACGACGCCACGCGCATGCGCGGCTTGCAACGCATCCGCCACTTCACGCGCTAACCGCACCGCCTCGGCGATCGGCAATTGCGTCTCGCGCTGCAAGCGGCCGCGCAACGTTTCGCCTTCCACGTACGGCATCGCGTACCAGAGCAAGCCGTCGGCACTGCCGCTGTCGAGCAACGGCAGAATGTGCGGATGCTGCAACTTGGCCGTCGTCTTGATCTCGGCGAGGAACCGATCGGCGCCGAGCGCGGCACCGAGGTCTGGGTGCAGCACCTTGATGGCGACGTCGCGATCGTGCCGCGCGTCGTGCGCGAGATACACGGTGGCCATGCCGCCGGCGCCGAGTTCACGCCGCACGGTGTAGGCGGGAGCAAGCGCCGCGGTGACGCGCGCGATGTCGCTCACGCGATACCAGTCATACGATGTCGCTCAGACGCGGTCACTCGGGCGATGTCAGGGACGTGTGTCATGCCGGCAGCGGAGCGCCCGGCACGATACCGAGCAGAAAATCGGCCAACGGGAATATGCTGAGCGGCCCCTGTTGTTGCCTGAGCGGAGTGTCAGTGAGCACGATGAGTCGCGCGTCGGGGAACTCATCGTGGAACGCCAGCAGGCCGCGACCACCCTTCGCGAGACGCGCGGATCGCGTCGGGCGCGGCCCGCGCGTTCTCGATTGGCCGAAAGGCCGCCGCAATACGTCGACTTCCCGGTCCCCCTCGGCCCGAAAAGGAATGTGCTACGTGTGGGCCGATTACTAAGCCTTGGGAGGGGTGGGGCAGGGGGGGATAAGCGGCGACATATGCTGATTATAGACGGTACTGCCGTCCGTCCTAAGCTGACATTGACGGTGGCGACGTCTCGGCGGTTCCGCGCTGGTGCGCGACACACCGTTAACAGGCGGCGCCCACCGGCGTTACCGCTATTCGGTCACCATCTGAAAGCCCGCGATGGCGAAGTGCCGATCGAGCGTCAACGCCGCACGCGTGCCGCGTTCCGCCATGATCGCAAAGCTCACGGCGTCAACCATGGAAAACGGCTGATCGGCATAACGTGTGAGCCAGCGGTTGACGGCTAAGTCTTCGATGGGTGCAGTGCTCGAAACGACCACGTTGGGTGACGCGCGCACGAACTGCACGAAGCGCAGCCCTGATGCGATGCCGGCACGCCGCATGACCAACGCGTGCGACTCGGCCACCACCAAATTCGATGTCACAATGCGCGCGCGGCGCGCCACACACGCGCGCAGCGCGGCGCTCAATCGGTCGTGATCAGGGTGCGATCGCACCACGATCGGATACCAGGCACTGGTATCGACAAATACCTCATCCATCACTCACGTCCCATCCGACTGCGCACGCCACGACGCCTCCTCACTCTGGGCCAACAGGCGATCATGCTCGCGTGCGGCATCGACCGCCTCAGGCTCGTCACCGTCGCTGACGAGGCCGATGAGTCGAAGTGTGGGATGAGCCGACGGCTCCATGTGCTGCAACTCGAGCGCCTCGAGCCCACGGCGCAGCACGTCGGACTTCGAAGCGCCGAGTTGCGCGGTCAGTCGCTCCAGTCGCGCCTGATCTGCATCGGTCAGGTAGACCTGCGCCGGTTCACCGACTCGCTTCGACTTCCGGGGTGTGTCATGATAGTCAGTCATGACAATATGTTATGGCAAAGGCCATGGGAGTCAATCCGGACCGCCTCGGCGGCATCTGTTCGAGAAGCCCAACTGCGCGCGGAAGCGATCGCGACGGGATGCGCCGCCCCGTCGGCGGTGATGGACCCTTGTGGGCTCCCAGCGTCGATGCTACTAATTTAGTATGACAGCCACTACCATTAAGCTAGAAGGAGCGCTACTCAAGGACATTCAGGAGTGCAAACCGCGGAGTCAGACGCTTGCAGCCTATGTACGCGAAGCGCTTGAAGCCGACGTCCGGCGGCGGCGCATGGCGCTCGCGGCACAGGAATATCAGGCGTTTCTGTCTGCCAATCCTGACGAGGCGGCCGACATGGAGCGGTGGGCCGGGGCACCACTCGCGGCGTCAGTCAAGCGGCGCAACCCGTGAAGCGGGGAACCGTCGTTTGGGTGAATCTCGAAGACGCGCATCCGCCTGAACTTGGCAAGACGAGACCGGCCGTCGTCGTGTCGAATACGGAGCACAATGCATCGCTCCCTTCGGTTGTCGTTGTGCCGCTTTCCTCGCGCGCGCCGGCGATTTGGCCGTTGCGCTTCCCGATTCCTCCGATCGGGAAGCTCAAGCGCAGCTTCGCCGTGACGCCCGGGGTTCGCCAGGTGGCGCAAACGCGCGTGCTGCGGAGCGAGGGTCTGCTGCCCACACACGTCCTCGATGCATTGAGTGACGCGCTCGAGGTGTACCTACGCGACTGATGAAGAACCCAGCCTTGACGGCGATCCTTCACCCCACGTCCCCACGCCACAACCCCTCGAGGAACTTCGCGACCGGTATAATCTCAATGCCGTCCTTCGTTACCCGCCGCCGCGGTTCCAGGCACACCATGATGCGCCGCCGCACCCCTGGCTGATCTTCGCCAAACGCGATGAGCCCCTTCAAGTGCGCGGCCGAAATCCTGGGCGACGACTTCACTTCAATCGCGATCTCCGCATCGCCAA